>DATADF010000049.1:0-6842 GCA_036258695.1 Actinomycetota bacterium | reverse complement strand
CGCTACTTCACCGAACGCGGCCAGCCTGCCCGTCTTCTCAAGGACGCACGCGAGATTCTCGAAGAGGCCCAGGCCCAGGTCGACAAGCTCTCTCTGGAGATGCGCGGAGTCGAGGACGACATCGCGCGCGCTATTCGAATGGATGCCGAGCTTAAGGCGCTGCGCGACCAGGAGAAGGAAGTGACGCGGGCCGCGATGGATGCCGAGACGCGCTGGCAGGCGGTGTTGGTACTAGCCGATGCGGTCGAGAGCTCGCGGAGCAAACGCGATCTGAATGCGGAGCGATTGAAGCGAGCTTCCAACGAGCTCGCCCTCCGCCGGCAATTGCTCGCACAGACAGAGGACGCTCGGGGCCGCGTTCGCGAGTTGACCGAAGAATTGAATGCGCTCGAGTCCGGTTATGCCGATCTCTTGGCAGGGCACAGGGCCGCCGAGGAGCGAGTGGCCGCGGCTCGGCGCGACCAAGCGGAGGCTCTGGAGGCTTATGGGCTGGCGCAACGATGTTTTCAGTTGCGCCGGGACGAATTCGATCTCGCCACATTGACCGAGCGTCATGGTCGAGTGACCGAGGCGATGGCAGCTCTTGTGAGTGCACGCTCCGTTATCGAGCAATCCCAGATAGACGAAGGGCGACTGGATGCGATTCGCAAGAGGGCGGTGGAGGTAGAGCGTACGCGCGGTGCACTTGAAGCCGGGGGTGCGCTGGTCTCGGTTCGCTCGCTCGGTCCCGATCTGAAGCTCCAGGTGGACGGCTATCCGGTGGCGATCAAGTCGGACGAGTCCGGCGAGCTGCGCGTGACTGAAGCTCTCTCGATGACTCTTGCCGGGCAACTCGAGATCGAGCTCCGGCCGGGTTCCACAGTGGAGGGCCTTGCCAAGGAACATCAACGAGCCGTTGACCACCTGGGCGAGCTCTTGCGAGATGTTGGAGTCGCGGATCTGGCTGCCGCGGAGAACGCATTGCAGCAACGACGTAGCGCGGAGCTCTCGGTGGAGCATGCGGAAGAGACGCTCGGGGCCGGCCTTCGAGATCTCACTCTTGAGCAGATGGAAGGCAAGATCGCGGCGCTTCGCCTCGCGGTCGACACGGCGATGGGCGAGGGGATCGATGACAAGGCCCCTCCGTTGGAAGAGGCGCGCCGGGTGGCGCGCGACAGCGAGCAAGTGCTTCACGCTGCCCAACGTTCGCTCCGTGAAAGCGAAGCCGAGCTAGGCGTGGTGGCGCGTCAGAGCCAGCAGATCTCAGAGCGGCGCTCGGATCTAATCGCTTCGCTGCGCGCGGCCGAGGAACAGCTCCGGATCGCAGAAGCCCAGCTAGAGCAGGCCCGCGCGAACACTGCGGACGATGCGCTTCAACTCGCCCATCAAGAGGCCGAACAGGGATTCCAGCAGGCTGAGTCCCAGCTCAGCAAGGCCGAAGCCGATCTAAGCGCGCGAGCTCCGGAGGACCTTCGCCGCCTGGCCGAGGACGCTGAATCCGCGCGTGACGAGATCGGAAGGAAGGTTCAAGAACTCCAGCAACGTCACATCGAATTGATGGCGGACCTTCGTGCGCGTGGCGAGCTCGGCCTACATGCCCGTTTCGCCGAGGCTGACGCCGTGCTGGAGGACGCTCGGCGCGACGCCGATCGAATCGAAACGCGGGCCGCCGGGGCGCGTCTCCTCTACGAGACCATGGCGAACAACCGTCAAGCCGCGACGCGGGCCTACGTGCGGCCGCTTAAGGACGCGATCGAGCGGCTGGGACGGGTGGTGTTCGGAGACGGTTTCGGGGTCGAGATTGACGAGACCTTGCAGATCGCGACCCGCGTTCTGGATGGGAATGTCGTGCCGTTCAAGCACCTCAGTGGGGGGGCCAAGGAGCAGCTGTCGCTGATTACTCGGATTGCATGTGCGTCTCTGGTCTCCCCGGAGGACGGAGTTCCCGTGCTAATCGATGATGCGCTCGGCAATTCCGATCCCGGCAGGCTGGAGGCCATGGCCGCGGTGCTGAGTCTGGTAGGCCGCACTTGCCAGGTGATCCTGCTGACGTGTCATCCAGGGTGGTACGCACGAATCGCCGGAGCCAAAGTCGTTTCCTTGTCATAAGCGGGGGGACGGGGCCCGAGGGCCGTCTAGTACGTTTGCGAGGTGAACAGCAAGCTCTTCACCTCGCGTGTGGACCGGCTCCACGACTCGGTCGTCGTGGGCATCTTTCGCATGCGCACGGCCGAGCACGCCGTCGAGGGGATAGCGGCCGCTGTGCGAGGCGGTTTCGGCGCGGTGGAAGTGACTATGAACACCCCGGATGCCACCGATGCCCTCGCCGAAGTAGCCGGACGAACCGACGCCATCCTCGGTGCAGGCACTCTGCTCTCCGCAGAGCAGGTGAAGGAGGCGTACGACGCCGGGGCCGAGTTCGTCGTGACCCCGGTGGTAATCCCTGAGGTAGTCGAGGCCGCGCACGAGCTTTCGATCCCCGCCGTAATCGGAGCAGCATCCCCGTCAGAGGTTTGGCTAGCGCGGCGCGCAGGCGCGGACTGGGTGAAGGTCTTCCCGGTGGAGTCTCTTGGGGGGCCGGACTACATCTCTCAAATCCTCGGCCCCCTGGACGGGACGCCGATCTGGGTGACCGGAGGTCTGACGCCCGAAAACTACCTGGGCTATCTCGATGCCGGGGCGGCAGTCGTCGGATTCGGCGCCGAAACCTTCGATCCCGAGCTTGCGGTCGCCGGCAATTACGAAGAGATGGAGCGCAGAGCCATCGAGGTCACGCGGCGCCTCGACGTGTACACCACCGAGCGTGCCGCAGCCGAAAAGGATTAGTGGCGGCCCTCAGGCTGTAGCCGCGAGCAGCTCGGCGAGCGCTTTCTCGATTCCTTCCGCCAGCACCCCGAGATCGGGGGCGGTGTCGTAATCGCCGAGCAAGCCGAAGCCGATCGTGCCGTTGTACGAGAGCAATGCGATCCCGATCGTCGTGTTGTCGGCCAGCGGGACAACGGGATAGACCTCTTGCATCTCACGACCCATGGAGTACAGCGGGAACTGAGGTCCAGGCACATTGGTCACGACCAGGTTGTACGCACGCTGGCGGGCCACCAGCCGTGCGGCCTGAGCGAGGATCGTCGGCGGCGCGAACTCAGCCAACTCCGTGAGGACCTGCGCGCCCACGGCCTGGCCCGATCCCTTGAGGTTCTGCATCCGCTCGCTCATCGCGTGCAGCCTTCGGATCGGATCGATCTCGCCGATCGGCAACGGCGCCCACATCGATGCGACGCGATTGCCGAGTGCCCCACGCTCTTGGTCGGCGCGCACCGAGACCGGCACCATCGCGCGCAGCTCGAGGTCTTCCACGCGCTCGCCGCGCGCCTGCAACAGATGGCGAAGACCCCCGCCCACTACCGACAGGACGACATCGTTGACGGTCCCGCCGAGCGTGTTCTTGACACGCTTGATCTCCTGCAGGTCTGCCAGCACGGTCTCAAAACGACGATGTGGTCCGATCGGCTGGTTCAAGGACGAAGCAGGCGCGTCGAAAGACCCTCCGATGAAAGCACCCAGAGCCTTCAGCGAGTGGCCGAGCTTGTTCGGGATGCTCGACGGATCGCTCGCCGCCGACTGCAGTGAGCGGAGGACTTCGGCCGGCGACGTGAGTCGCTCGCGCACTCCGTCGAGAAGCAGCTCTTCGGGCTTTGGCTCTGGCTCCGGGCGCCACTCTTCGGGCATCGGTTGCTGGGTGGGATGGCGTTCGAGATCGAGGATCACCGACATGATGTCGGCGCCGGAGACACCATCGACTAGGCAGTGATGCGTCTTCGAAATCATGGCGTAGCGATCGCCCGCTAGGCCCTCCGCAAACCAGATCTCCCACAGCGGCTTGGTTCGATCGAGTTGCTGCGACATGATGCGCGCAATCAGCCGTTTGAGCTTGCTCGGATCGCCTGGCGACGGCAGCGCCGTGTGCCGTACGTGGTATTCGAGATTGAAATGCGCGTCGTCCACCCATACAGGCCGTCCAAGCCCGAAGGGAACGAAGGCGAGCTTCTGACGGAAGCGAGGGACCTGGCTCAGGCGCGTCGCGAATCCGTCGAGCACGTCCTCGTACGCGGGCGGGGGACCCTCGAAAATGGCCGCTCCGCCCACGTGCATGTGCGTGTTGGGCCCCTCGAGGTGCAAGAACATCTCGTCGAGCACGCCGAGACGGTGATAACGAGACATGGCCCGATGGTAGGCCTCCAATCTCGCCTGGTCTACCCCGCCCCGTGCTCGGCGCCTGTAGGCGTGAGTGCGTGCGCGCCTCTAGCGAGCGACGACTTGGGTGATGTAGTCGTCGGCAAGCTCGACCAGGTCGGTCACCACACCTGCAGCGCGGTCAAAGCCGTCCGTAGCCAGCCGATCGGCCAACCCAGATAGCGTTCCGACGAGCAGCACGATCACGACGTCGCCGAGGTCGGGCGTGGTCGCGTCGGAACCGCTCCCCGGTCCGTTCACCGCACCGTCCGCCGTTCGGTTCACCGCACCGTCCGCCCACCCCGTCGCCGCACCCTCGAGCGGGCCGTTCGAGAACCCCTTCGCGGGACGACGCGCGCCGTTCACCGAGAGCCTCCGGCGCCCGAGCGCGCCCGGCGCGCTTGCATGATCTCCGGGTGTTTGGCCCAGTAGTGCTTGCGTACGGCGGGCCCGAAGGACCATCCCTCCGGTATCCGGATCTGGCGGTCGCACCTCTTGCACAGGAACCTGGGCTGCTGTGTCCGGCCCTGCTTCTTCCCTGCTGCTTGTTTCCGGTGCTGCTGCGGCATGACGCCACCTCCCACGGCCCCGGAAGCGCGTGTCTGGGATCAGCGTAAGGAGGACCACCGACAAAAAACCAAGGGTTCCCCGGATCGGATTGGACAAGCCCACCGAATCCCCGGCCTAAACAGGCCCGCCGAATCCCGGCCCTAAACAGGCCCCGCCGGAGCCGGCTTGTCATCCACGACTGCATTGCGCACCGCGGCAGCCATCGCCTCGGTGGCCAGCGCTCCCATGATGTCCAAGTTCGCCGGTGGCGTGTCCGTGTCTGCCGGGGCCGCGACCGCGAACACGACATCTCCGTCGTAGCGCGTGTGCGCCGGCACGACCGACACGGTGATGCCGTCGGCTCCCCGCGCTGCGAGCCAGCGAACCTCGCGCTTGTCGAGAGTCGCCTTCACCGCAACGACACCGAGCACCGTATTCGTCGGGATCTCGGCGTCCGGAGGTCCCGGCGGCTGGAACCGAGGATGATCGGCGCGCGTCCCGGCGATTACGTTTCCCTCGCCGTCGACGATGTCTCCCACGGAGTTCACTACGGCGAGCGCGGCCACGCGCATGCCCTCGGCGTCCACGCGCGCGATACCGATGCCTCCCGGCGACGCGTAGGGGCGTCCGGCCCACTTGCCAACAGTGGCGCCCGTGCCCGCTCCTACGAGACCGGTCGTGACGGGCCCTTCGATTGCGGTCTCGCACGCGGCGCGCCCTTGATCGGCCCCCGGACGCACCGCGGGATCGCCGACTGAGAGATCAAAGATCACCGCGGCGGGGACTATCGGAACGACGCCGACGGCAGTCTGGTAGCCGATGCCTTTTTCCTCCAACCATGCCTGTACGCCATCGGCAACGGCGAGGCCGAACGCACTTCCCCCCGTAAGAACAAGGCCGTGTATCTCGGTAAGACGGCGATCGGGATGTAGCTGCTCGACCTCGCGCGTGCCCGGCGACGAGCCGCGGATCTCGCACGAGGCAACATTTCCCGGCGGCGGAAGAATCACCGTGCATCCGGTGCGCGCCTCATCGTTTGTGGAGTGACCGATCTTGAATCCGAAACCAAGCGCGGCACGTGCTCGCTCGGGCATGTATGCGAGTGTAGGACGGGTGCAGCGGATTGCTAGGTCACCGTGGGCCGACGTGTGGACGACCGCGGGCTTCGCTTTTCTAGTGATTGCATCCGTGGGCGCGCTGTTCCTAGTGGGCCTCAAACTCCAAGCACCAGGTCTCGGCGCGGGAGCATCGGTCCCCTCCGTTCTCGCCGGAATCGTCATCTCGGGTCTCGCCACGCTCGGCGTGCCTACAGAGGTCGGCGATCTGACCGTCACCGTTGTTCCAATGGGCGGACTCCTCTGCGTCGGCGCAGCAGTCGCGTGGGGTGCCGTGGGGATGATGCGACGGATCGACGCGCCGGACACAAGTCAGCGGATTAGGTGGGGAGCGGCCCTGGGTCCATGTCTTGCACTGATCTGCGGGGTGGCCGCGTTCGTGTTCCGAATTCGCGACGCCGCCGAGCCGGTGTCCTCGAACCCGTTGTGGTCCGCGACGCTCGGCCTCTTGTGGGGGTCTTTATTCGGAGCTGCCGGTGGTCTGCTGTCCAGCCGCGGGACGGTGAGGGTTCAGCTGGCGGCGTTGACGACGAGGTTCGGAGCTGTCGAGGGCGCGGCGCGGTACTCGGTACTGTCGCTGGCCCTCGCACTGACGCTCACGGCTGTGGCCACGATGGCGTGGATCGTGCTGTTGCTCGCAGGCGGCCCCGTGGGTCAATTCGGGCCATCGGATGCAGCGGCGGCCGCCGTCCACTTCTTCTTATTCCTTCCGAACGCGATCACGTGGGTGCTTGCGATCGCGCTGGGGGCCGGAGTGCAGCTCGCGGCCGGTCTGGCAGGTGCGAGACGCGGCGCAGATGTGGATCGCGTCCTGTCGCTGTGGTCATGGCCGGAGGGCACGCCCTGGTTCGCGTATCTCCTACTCGTGATCCCCGTTGTGGCGACGCTCGGAGGCGGTCTCGCGATCGCTCGACGTGGGACGACGCTCCGGCCGATAACGGTTGTGCTCGCCTCCGGCATGGTTGGGGC
>DATADF010000048.1:0-1611 GCA_036258695.1 Actinomycetota bacterium | reverse complement strand
ACCGCTGCCACCACCGCCGCCCTTGGCGCTGGCGAGCTGGTCTTCTTCAATGTTCAGGGGATCAAGCGAGACTGGTGCAGCAGAAAGGACGAGCCCAAGAAGGCTTGCCGAAGCGAGCAGTTTTGCGCGGCGCACGTTCATGTTGCCTCCCGTGAAAGCTCAAGCGGATGTCGTATTCGGCACAGCAACAATCACGCAGGTTGCGGGTTCCGCCGGGCATAGACGTTGCAATTCCTGCCGACCGCGCAGGGAAACTTCTGAGGTAGTCGAACTATCGGAGTCGGCACTCGTTCGGGACCGGCGCCTGCCTGCACCGCCTAATTGGCCGCGACGCGTTCTTTCGCGTCGACGCGAAGCCGTGGGGTCTCGCCAGCGGCGACGCCCTGAGATCCGTGCGTCGTGTTCGGCGCGCGGTCACCCCGCAGGATCGCCTCCTTCAGCAACCGGCTTTCCTCGGCCAGGATCTCGACACGCACGCGCGCGATCCCGCTTTGCTCGAACCCCAGGAGCTGCGCCGCGCGGCGCGAGACATCGATTTCACGGCCGCGGATGAATGGGCCGCGATCATTGATCCGGAGCACGACGGAACGGCCATTCCCGAGATTAGTGACGCGGACAAGGCTGGGGATCGGCAGCGTCGGATGCGCTGCGGTGAGCGCGTTCATGTCGTAGCGCTCGCCGTTCGCGGTCCGCCGCCCATGAAAATTGATGCCGCGCTGCTCGCCACCGTAGTACGAGGCGATGCCGACCCTGCTGTAGCTGTAATCTTCGGCCGGCGCGTACCAGACGCCGTTGATCCGGTAGGGAGCGCCGACGAGATATCCGCTCTTCGACTGCACCGTGTCGTGGCTCGTCTGCGAGCAGCCGCTTGCAAGAATGATCGCCAGTGCGGCGATCGGGCGCAGCGACGCGTCGCAGAGCTTGCGCGCGGCGACAGCAGCTGCGCACAACCGGATGTATGTGCACCTAGGTGGAGCCAAACGCGAAACGTGCCTGAAGCTTGGCGATTCGGCTCCGTTAAACGACCGCGACAGGAGCTTTGTTCCTCAATGCGCTCTCGGGAGCTGGTGGCGGTTCTCCGCGTTCGCGCGCGCAATCGAGGCCGCATGATGAATGAGCTGAGTGTAAGAGTTCATAGGAATCAGCGCAGCACCGCCCTCTTCGGGGTGGGGGTTCGCGTGAAGGGGGGTGCCTCATCTACCGATTTCCGATAGCCGACCGATAGACCTGGCAACCAGCGCCGCGCGGCCTCGTTACGATTGTAACGACTACACTCAATCCGAGAGCTGGGAGGCTCAAGGAGCGGAAGGGAGAGCCAGCACATGGCCCTTCTAGCTCGGCTGCGGGGCCTGGTCTCGAGCATTATCGGGCCCGCGTCCAATCTCGCTACGTCGCCAGCGGTGGCCGGCGACGCGATACATGACGCCCTTGAGCGGTTTACCGCCTTCGCAAACGCGCTCAGGGACGGCCGTTATCCGTCGCTCGGTGCGGTGGAGGTCGGGACCGGCGAGGCGGCGAAACTGGCGCGCGCTCTCGACGAAATGGCCCAGCGGCTCGCCGCGCGGGAGCAGGCGCTGCGTGAGAGCGAGGAGCGGTTTCGCCGCCTATCTG
>DATADF010000047.1:0-2706 GCA_036258695.1 Actinomycetota bacterium | reverse complement strand
GGGACACCGGCGCCATCATCCTCGGCAAACTCAACCTGTCCGAGTTCGCCGGGTGGGTGTCGTTGTCCATGCCTCCCGGTTACAGCTCACTCGGGGGGCAGGTCCTCAATCCTTATGACTTCGCGGCTTCACCGTCAGGTTCGAGTTCGGGTTCTGGCGTCGCCGGAACTATGGCGTTCGCCGCCGGCACGGTGGGCACCGAGACCTCCGGCAGCATCCTGAGTCCCAGCGACGCGAACAGTGCAGTGGGCATCAAGCCGACCGTCGGGCTCTTGAGCCGCGCCGGCATCCTGCCGCTGTCGCCCACTTTCGACACGCCCGGCCCTATCACGCGCAACGTGACCGATGCCGCCTTGATGCTCGGAGTCATGGCCGGCATCGACGAGAACGATCCCGCGACGGCCGAGAGCGAAGGGCAGACACCGGAGAGCAACGACTACACAGAGTTTCTGAAAACCGACGCCTTGGAAGGTGTTCGCCTCGGCTACAGCGAGGAGGATCTGCAGGAACTGAGCGGGGACCAACGCGAGGTGTTCGAAGCAGCGCTCGCGGAACTCGAAGAGCAAGGCGCGACGCTCGTTGCAACCGACTTGCTCTATTACGGGAAGAACGTCGGGCTGCTTGAGATCGCAGCCATCCCCAACGAATTCAAGACGTCGCTGAACCAATACTTGGCCGAGCAGACCGATGACGATCTGCGCGTGCGCACCCTCAGCGACATCGTCGCCTACAACGAGAAGCACCCCGATCGTTTTCCCTACGGGCAGAACCTGCTCGAGATCTCGGACATGACGCTCGGCAACGAGAACGAACCTGCAACGATCGCCAGCCGAACGAGCGCGATAGTGGCGTCCCGAGCCGCGATCGACGGAACGCTCCTAGCCAACGACCTCGACGCATTCGTGGTCGTCCCGGGCAACAGCTATGCAAACGTAAGCGCGGCAGCCAGGTATCCGACGGTGCAAGTCCCTGCGGGCTACGTCCTCGATGGGCGCCGGCCCCTCGGACTGAGTTTTCTAGGGAGCGCTTACGACGAGCCGCAGCTGATCTCGTTCGCGTACGACTACGAGCAGGCGACGCGTCACCGCATCCCGGCGACGTCCGTCAACAAGGAACTTTTGCGCATCGGCTGCTCCTAGCGAAGAACTCGCTTCAGCGCTGCACGGGCCGCGAAGTAGCCGCACATCCCGTGCACACCGCCGCCCGGGGGCGTAGAGGAAGAGCAGATGTAGATGCTCTTGTTCGGTGTGGTGTAAGGCGAGATGCGGGCGACCGGGCGCGTGAAGTGCTGAAACACGTCCTGCACTCCTCCATTGATGTCGCCGCCGACATAATTCGAGTTGTAGGCCTCCATCTCCACAGCGTTTCGAGTCGAGCGGGCGATGATCGTGTCCTTGAAGCCCGGCGCGTAGCTTTCGATCTGGGCCTCCATCACGTGGGACATGTCACGGCTCGAACCCGAAGGGACGTGGGAGTAGGCCCAAAGTGTGTGCTTGCCCTCGGGAGCGCGCCCCGGGTCCACCAACGTCGGTTGGGCGAGCAGCACATAAGGCCGCTCTGGATGTCTACCCGCGTTCGTCTCTCTCTCCGATTCCGCGATCGCCTCGAATGGCCCTCCGATGTGGATCGTCCCCGCCTTGCGGCATTCCTCCGCCTTCCAGGGCACCGACTCCGAGAGCGCCCAGTCCATCTTGAAGACTCCGGGGCCGTACCGATAACGACGTAGCGCACGCGTGTACCTCTCGGGTAGGCGGCTCCCGGCGATCGCTACGAGTTGCCGCGGCGTCACGTTGAATAGGTAGGCATCGGCACGAGGTAGGTCTTCAATCCGAAGGACCGGCGTGGACAACACGATTCGTCCCCCGAGCTCCGTCAACCGATCCGCCAGCGCCTGGGTGATGCGCTGCGAACCGCCGCGACTCACCGGCCACCCGGCAGAGTGCGCAAGCAGCATCAAAAACAACGCAAAGCCGCCGGTGGGCGGCCGGGTGAGCGGAAGCATTCCGTGAGCCGCGACACCTGCGACCAGCGCACGTGCATGTTCACCTTCGAAGCGACGAGCGAGAGTCTTAGCGGAGAGGATCGATTTCAACCAGAAACGCATGAGAGAAATCGGGTGCCGGGGAACCCGCAGAGGTCCGAGGATCTCCTCGACCAGCGCATCCGCCGCATCGACCAGAGGCCCCATCAATCGGCGGTACGCACGACCGTCGGCCCCGAGCGCTACCGCGGTCTCCTCTACCGACCGATGGAAGACCGCAGCGGATCCGTCCGGAAGCGGATGCGCAAACGGCAGTTCGGGGTGAGCGGTGTCGACACCCAGCGACTCGAGACCTAGATCCTTGAAAAACGGCGACGCGTGGATAAAGGGGTGGACGGCGGAACAGACGTCGTGCAGGAAGCCGGGAGCGGTGAGCTCCGCGGATCGCGTTCCACCGCCGATCGTGTCACCCGCCTCGTACACCACGACCGATCGGCCGGCGCGGGCCAGCTCGACGGCCGCCGACAATCCATTGGGCCCGGCCCCGACAACGATTGCGTCTGGGCCGGCTGCGCTCACCGCTATTTGCTGATTGCCTTCGTCTTGGACTTTCGACGGAAGGGCGTTCCCGCGGCGTACATGCCGGAACTGATCGCCGCGCTCTTGAAGATGTTGTTCCAGCGCTTCCATTGGCGCTTGCGATCGACGCAGACCGCGGAGGCCGT
>DATADF010000046.1:0-14041 GCA_036258695.1 Actinomycetota bacterium | reverse complement strand
TGGAAAGTGGTTCCTTCCTTTCCTCGCCGCCATGCTGGTCGGAGGCTTGGCGCTGATCGCATTGCGCTCGCGGTGGCTGCGCGGCGAAAACCAACTGGAGTCGATCGTCTCGCGGGAATCGGCATTTCTGTTCAACAACGTCCTCTTTGTCGCAGCCGCGTTCACAGTGTTCTGGGGCACGATCTACCCCGTCGTCCACGAACTCGCCACGGGTATTCGGCTGTCCGTAGGACCGCCTTTCTTCAATGCGGTCTTCATCCCGTTGGGCTTGGCCCTGCTGGGTCTCACAGGGATCGGGCCCCTCATTTCATGGCGCGGGATGAGTACACGCGCGTTGGGCCGCGTGATGTTGGCGCCGCTCGTATCGGGCGGGGTCATGATGATGGCGCTAGCGATTGCCGGTATCAGGAGCGTCGGCGCGCTGCTCGCGTTCGGCTTATGTGCATTCACGGCGGTAGCGGTGGGAGGCGAGTTCGCTCGCGGCAGCAGAGTCTTCCGCCGACGAGAACAATTGGGCTGGATTTCCGCACTCGGCCGGACGTTGAGTCGAAATCGTCGTCGCTATGGCGGCTACGTGGTCCATCTCGGCGTGGTTCTCATCGTGCTCGGCCTATCCGGGGCTGCCTTCCGAACGGAGCGCCACGCCTTGTTAGAGCCCGGCGAGTCGATGAACGTCGGCTCCTATCGCCTGACGTACGCGGGATCGCACTCGGAGCGCACGCCCGAGAAACAGATCTTCGTCACCGAGATCGAGGTCGCGCGCGACGGTCGAGCGATCGGCACTCTTCGACCGCAGCGCAACTTCCACCTAGCCCAAAGACAAGCTCAGAGCGAAGTCGCCATCCGCTCCACACCGATCGAGGACCTGTATGTAGTGGTCACCTCCGTGGACCGCGATGGTTCGGCCGCGCTCCGAAGCTTCGTGAATCCACTCACCTGGTGGATATGGGCGGGAGCCGTTGTGATGTTGGCCGGGATGGGCATCCTCATCTCCGGAACATCGGGGGCGCAACCTGCGCGTCACCGGTCTGAGGTCGAGGTTCGCGCCGCAAGAGCCCCCGAGCCAGACCTGGTGGCTCCATGAGGCGTGCGTTGGTGCTACTTGGGATCGCCCTTGCCACGCTATCCGCGACGCCCGCGGTGGCGGCTCCGGAAGACGTAGCGAACGACATATCGAGCCGGGTGATGTCGCCGTATTGCCCCGGCGTCACCTTGCATGACTGCCCCTCGGAAGCTGCCGCGCGGCTCCGTGCTCGGATCATTGGTTGGGCCGAGCAAGGAATGTCGCGGGCCGAGATCATCGAGCGACTCGAGGACGAATTCGGCACATCCGTCCGAGCGACGCCGCCGGCCCGCGGCATCGGGCTGCTCGCCTGGGTTTTGCCCGCCGCAGCAGTCATAGCAGGCCTCGGGCTTGCATGGCTTCTCATTACTCATTGGAAGCGAAGGGCGCCCCGCGTCGCGGCGGCGGTTTCGGCACGAGATCACGAACGTGTCGCGCAGGCTCTCGAGGCTTTTAGGAACCGACCGTGATCGAGTGGGTGGTCCTCGGGACGGGCGTCGTCGTCGCCGCTGCCTATTGCGCGTGGCCGTTGCGGCGAGGTGCGAATCCGCGCAGCGCGGAAGCATCCGCGCGCATCGAGGCGGAAGGCCGTCGGGACGCCGCTCTCGCCGGCCTCGACGACCTGGAGTTCGACCGAGAAGCGGGCAAGCTCGGCGTCGAGGATTTCGACCGACTGAGGACTCTCTACGAATCGGAAGCGGTGGCCGCCCTGAACGAGCTCGACCGGCTCGCGCTCGACCCGGGCGCGCCGAGCTCCGACGACCCTCTGGAGGCGGAGATCGCCGCGGCCCGCCGACTCATGCGCTGCCCTCGATGCGGGGCGCCGCGGCGCGCGGTGGAACGCTGCCCGAGATGCGGCAATTAGCGGCAGCCGCCGCGCTCGGGCTCTTCGCCTCGATTGCCCTGAGTGCGGTGGCCGATCCATCCCGAGCGGCGACTCGCGGGGCCATTCAAGGCAGGGTCGTGAGCGGCGCGACCGGCGAACCTCAACCGGGGGTCAGGGTGACGCTCTCCGGAGGACGAGCCGGGGGTCGACCCATCGTTCGCGAGAGTCGCACTGATCCGAAAGGGAGATACCGCTTTGCGGGTCTTCCGACCGGCGATGAGTACTTCTATGCCATCGACGCGCGCTATCAAGGTGGCCTCTTCGCGGGTGGCGCCTTGACATTGCCAGACGACACGGCCCAACCGCCGGTCATCGACAGCACACTGCGCGTATGGCCGACAACCAGCGATCCCAATTCGATCCTGTTCCGACGCAACGACCTCTTCTTGCTGCCTTCCGAAGGAGGACTTGCGGTGATCGAATCCGTCCGAGCGTTGAATACATCCGAGCTCGCTTACATCGGCCGCGCCGACAACGAAAGCAACCGGGTCAGTCTCGGCTTCGCGCTGTCGAGTGATGCACAGCGTCGCGGCCTACGGATAGTCGACTCGACCCTTGATGTCCCGGAGCTGGTTCCGACCGACTTCGGCTTCGGGACGACGATTGCCATCCCGCCGGGCGAGACCCAGATCAGCTTCGCCTACACGGTCGCCGGAAGCGCAGGAACGAGCGAGTTATCGCGCCCCTCGCTCTACCCAATCATCGACCTCTCGATCTTCGCGGGTGAGGGGATACGCATCGAGAGCAACCGCTTGGAGGAAAAAGAAGAGGTCACGGTGGGCGGCAAGGTCTATCGCGAGTACAGCACAACCGATGCACTCGACGCGGGCGACCCGCTTCAGGCCGTAGCGATAACGGAGACGACCGGCGGGTTCCCCTTGATGGTTGGCACTCTCGGCCTGCTGGGCTTCGTGGGCATGATTGGCGTCGCGGCCTTCTACGCGTCGAGACGAACCCGTCGCAACAAACCATCGAGGTCGCGCGCGGCGCTGATATCTGAGATAGCCGCCCTCGACCTGCGTCATGAAGCGGGCGAGCTCTCGGAGGAAGAGTGGCGGGCCCGTCG
This sequence comes from Actinomycetota bacterium, assembly GCA_036258695.1. Lineage (GTDB taxonomy): Bacteria > Actinomycetota > CADDZG01 > CADDZG01 > WHSQ01 > DATADF01. Next base: position 11,026 of record DATADF010000046.1, on the reverse strand, counting down.
CGATGCCCTCAAAGGGGAACTCGAACGCGGCGCGACGGACGCCCATTGATCTCGATCCGAGATCTCGAGGTGACCTTTGGGCGAACCGTTGCCCTGAGCGATTTACACCTCGAGATCGGCCCCGGCATCGCCGGCCTGTTCGGGCCCAACGCCGCAGGGAAGTCGACCCTCCTCAGGGTGATCGCGGGATTGCAGGAGACAACCCGCGGCGAAGTCCTGTGGAACGAGCAACCGGTGAACGTGCGCGATGAGGGATTCCGTCGGGCGGTCGGCTACGTCGGCCACGATGCCGGGTTGTACCGAGCCCTCACGGTTCAGGAGAACCTTCAGTTCTTCGGGCTCTTGTATGGGACGACGGCCAAGATCGAGCAGGTCGTGGCGCGGCTGAATCTCGAGTCCTTAGCGAGCACGCGCGTGGGAGAACTGTCGGCAGGCCTTCGGCGTCGCGCCGCAGTGGCGCGCGCCCTAGTGCACGATCCGCAAATCCTCCTGCTTGACGAGCCTTACGCGAATCTAGACGACGACGCTGCCAACCTTGTGAGTGCTGCAATCCGCGACTGGTGGTCCGACGGAAGACATGCTCTTGTGGCGAGCCATGGCGCGAAGCGGGTCAAGGCTTTTGCCGATGCGAGCATCATCTTGCAGCGCGGCCATGTCGTTAGTCATCGGGCACGCGTAGCCGAGGGCACACGATGAGCGACGGGATGGGATTCGTCGCGAAGACTCGGCTGATCGCCGGCAAGGATCTTCGGATCGAGGGACGCGCGCGTGAAGTGCTTCCCGCGATGGTCACCTTCGTACTGGCCGTGATGTTGTTACTGGCCTTCAGCCTTCCTCCGGGCAGCCGTGTCGAAGAGCGGGTTCGGTTCCTGCCCGGGTCGGTGTCGGTAGCGGACGTTCTATCGGGGTTCCTGTGGGTCACCGTCCTGTTTGCCGGATTGATCGGCTTCGCCCGGACCTTCGAGCTCGAGCGGGAGGAGTCGGCCCTCGATGTCCTGTTGCTAGTGCCGTTGGACCGCTCCGGTCTGTTTCTGGCCAAGGCAGTCGTGAACTTGGCCTTCCTGCTGGTCGTGCAGGTGCTGACGATTCCTCTTTTCGTGGTGCTGTTCGGACTCGACCTCGGCGCCCGATGGGCTCCCATGGCGTTGGTCATCGTCCTCGTGGACCTCGGCTTTGTCGGTCTCGGAACGCTTTTCGCAGCCGTGTCGGCGCGTGCTCGAAGCCGCGAGTTACTGCTGCCGGTATTGGCGCTGCCCGCACTGGTTCCCATCTTTATCGCCGGGACAGAGCTGACGGCCGACATCTTCCTTGGGGCTTCGTTCCAGACGCTGGCGGAACGAGGATGGTTCGTCGTGCTGATTGCATTCGATGCGATCTTTGGCATAGTGGGAGCGCTGGCCTTCGACTTCGTTTTGGAATGATGCACAGACTCCGCCTCTCACATCTCCTGGTAATCGCAACGGCCTTGCTGCCGTCCCTCGCGGCGTGTGGCGCGACACCGCGCGACAACATCCCAATAGGTCCGCCGGCTCAACAAGTGGAGCTTCCCGACCCGCTGCCCGCGATCCCCGCCTACACCGCGCGGGTGCCACAGCCGGTGGACGACAGCATCACTCGTCGCCTTGAACGCTCGGCAGCTATAGCCGTGGTTGCTCCGATCTCCCTGAAGGAGATGCGCGTTTCAGGCGAAGGAAAGACGCAACCTCTACGCGTAGGAGTGGTCGACGCACTGAAGTACCGCACCATGGCTCCTCCGGCAACCCGCGACGCCGAGTTCGTCTGGACGTCTCTCCTGGCGGGCAAAGCGGTGGTGACGTTCCGGGCCGCGCAGAAGCTCGGCCTCAGCGAGGAATCGACGATCACGCTTCCCGGCTCCAACCCAATAGAGATCGGAGCGTTCGCCGACAACGGCAGTCCAAACCTGATGGACGTCGTGCTCGACAAAGCCACAGCGCGCGTCACCGCGCCGCGTCTACTCGTGATCGCCGCGAGCAGCACCGACAGGGTCGGCCAGGCGCGCAGGGTTTTGCAACGCGTCCTGCCGGATGCCAGGCTCCACCGGCTCAGCCTCCCGACCGACGCCCAGATCCCTCAGAGCACGGGCTATACGCAGACCACCACGGTCGCCGGAATGAGCTTCCGAATCCTGGAGGGCGGATACATCCAGCCCGACCCGTCCTGGGTTGCCTCGAACATCACGACGATCAGTGTGCCGATCCTGGGCTCGTTCCCCTGTCACCGAATCATGTCGACGCCTCTTACGGCCGCGCTCTCCGAAATCCAGGAGCAAGGGTTGGCGGGCCTCATCAGGCCGGGAGACTTCGCCGGCTGTTATTCGCCTCGCTTCATCGATAGAGATCCCGGCAAGCCTCTCTCGATGCATGCGTTCGGGCTCGCGGTGGATATCAACGTGTCCACCAATCAGCTCGGGACTCGCGGGGACATGGATCCACGAATCGTGGCGATCTTTACCAAGTGGGGCTTCGAGTGGGGCGGGTACTGGTCCCGTCCCGATCCCATGCACTTTGAGTTGGATCGCATAGTTCAGCCTTGAGGTCTTCGGGGGCGGGCGGATGGCGAAGTCCGATGGCAGCGATGATCGGCAACCGTAGGGTGATCGCCTGATGACCCAACCGACTCGCGGCGCGAGCGAGAGGCTGCGCTACCTGGGCGTGGCCGCATGGCTGGCGGTAGCCGCATCGATCTACCTGGCCCTGTTCGTCGCCCGGGAAGCCGAGGCGGCCGCAGGGGGTCAGCTGCAGCGGATCTTCTATTTCCACGTCCCCTCGGCGTGGGTGGCATACCTCGCCTTCGCGATCGTCTTCGTTGCCTCGATCGCCTACCTGAGAACGCGCTCTGTTCGATGGGATCTGCTGGCGCATTCGGCTGCGGAGGTCGGCGTTGTGTTCTGCACGATCGTGTTGATCACGGGCCCGATCTGGGCTCGCCCTGTCTGGGGCACGTGGTGGCAGTGGGACGCGAGGCTCACCTCGGCCTTCGTCATGTGGCTCACCTACGTTGGCTATTTGTTGTTGCGGACGCTGGCCCCCGAACCACAGACGCCGCGGCTGGCCGCCGTGGTGGGCATCGTCGGTGTGGTCAACATCCCCATCGTGCACTTCTCGGTCTATTGGTGGCGGACCCTCCATCCCAGCGGGCCGAGTCCGGCCAACCCGTCCTCGAGTTCGGGCTTAGGGGGGCCGGAGCTGGCCGCCTTCTTTGCGGCACTCGTCGCGTTCACGCTGCTCTCAATGTGGCTGCTGGCCCTCCGCGTGCGACTCGGCCGCGCGCAGCAGGCGGTGGCGCGCCTCGAGTTGGGGCTGTCGTGAGCGACACCTCCTGGCTCTTCATCGCATTCACCGCCATGTGGATAGGGATTGGTGCCTATCTGGTTTCACTCGCCGCGCGCCAAAGAAGGCTCGAAGCGCGCTTGGAGCAACTCACGGGGTCTCAGTCAGCGCGCGAGGAATAGGTTTCGCGCCGCAATGCTCAAGCGCACAATCTGCGATTTAAAAGACCTGATCACGGCCACAGGCGACGGGTAATATGACCGCGCCATGAGGGTCCTGCGGGAACGGGTCTTTGCCTACACCGACCGCCCGATGACATGGACTCGTGCGATTGTGCTGGGATTGGTCATCTGGATCGCCGCGATCATTCTGCTCGGCCAGGTTCCCTCGGTCATCATCTACAAATTCGACCAGTACGTGGCGGAGATCATCGAGTTCTCGACCAATATCCCGGGAGTCAACCCCCAGGGGCTCAACCCCACCCAGGTCGCGATCATCCGGGACCTGGTAGCGAACGGAGTCCAGATGACTCTGCTCGCGGCGATGCTGATCGCGGCTTACATCTGGCAGGAGAAGAAGCGCAAGCGCACGGGAAGCAAGGGCATCACCGACGTCGTCAAGGGCTACCTGCCCGGTAAATAGGAGAGAGATGCCAGACCTGCCCGAACCAAAAGTCATGGAGATCATCGAGAAGCCGATCTTCCGCGACGACTACGAGATGGGGCTCGTCGACGAGGACTGGCTCAAGACCGCAGTCAAGCCGAAGCGGTTCATCGATTTCATCCCCGAGCAATGCATCCTGTGCGAGGGCTGCGTCGACATCTGCCCCTGGTATTGCATCTTCATGGTCGACCCCACCGCGGTCGCGAACTCCGGCAACGTCGAACTGGCGCGCCAGATGGGCCCCGACGACATCCTCTTTTTGATCGACGACAACGCATGCACGCGCTGCAACCTCTGCGTCGAGCGGTGCCCCACCGGCGCCCTCGTGCAGAGTGAGGTAACAGGCGGTAAGAAACGCACCGGTGCCCGCGCAATGGGCGCCGTGCCGCAATCACAGAAAGCTTCGTGAGCGGGGGGCCTGGGTGGCACAACAAGCACGACTGAGTCCGCGCGAACGGGTAGCCAAACTCGTCGACACAATCCACAACGGCCAGGTGTGGCGCGCCATATTCCGGCCCGGGTCTGTGTTCCGGCGCGGCTACGCGGACTCACCGCGCAACCGGGCCTACGTCGTGATGAACTCGCTGCTCTACCACCTCCATCCCGTGAAGGTGAAGCGGCACGGGATCAAGCTCTCCTACACGCTGTGCCTCGGTGGCCTGTCTTTCTTCCTGTTCATCCTGTTGACGATCACGGGCATCTACCTGATGTTCTTCTACCGGCCCTCGGTCGAGGCGGTGTACCAGGACATGCAGCGTCTGCACACCACGGTCTCCTTCGGGGTCCTGGTCAGGAATCTGCATCGCTGGGGTGCGCACCTGATGACCATCAGCGTGTTTCTGCACATGGCGCGCGTCTTCTACACCGGCGCCTACAAGCCGCCCCGCGAGTTCAACTGGATCGTCGGGGTGATCCTGTTTCTCCTCACGCTGCTGCTTGCCTTTACGGGGTACTTGCTGCCGTGGGACCAGCTGGCGGTGTGGGCGGTGACCGTGGGGACGGAGATGATGAAGAACTCGCCCGTCATCGGGAACCAGGTGCAGTTCGTGTTACTCGGTGGGCCCGTCATCGGCCCCGAGACACTCTTGCGGTGGTACGCGTTACACGTGTGGCTCTTACCTCTTGCCTTATTGATATTCGTATCCATCCACTTCTGGCGCGTCCGCAAGGACGGCGGAATCTCCGGCCCGATGTAGGGAAGGGATAGTCGATGCCCACACCCGACGAGATCTTCGAGCAAGTCCTGGCGGAGGAGACCGCCAAGGGCTCGTCGCCCGCGGTTGCTCAGGCGCGCGCGAAGGCCGCTCGAGTTAGGGCACAACGAGGCGCGGCCGACCCGACCAAGGCCCAGGCAGCACCTCGCCCGGCCGCAGCGGCACCGGCGGCCGAAACACCGGCACCGGCCGCGGGTGCGCAACCTGCTGCAGCCGTCCCTGCCGCGGCGGTGGCTCGGCCCGCGGCGCGCGCGGCCGCGGCAGCCACGGCCCCCGCCGCAGTTCCCGAGCGCGTCCAACGCCTTCTTGCTGTGGTCAAGCCCGAGGCAATCCAGAAGGTCGAGCGGCAACCGATGGATCGCGTGAACGTGTGGCCTCACCTGATGGCGGCGGAGTTCCTGTCCCTCCTAATCGTGATGGCCTTTCTGACCGTGTTCTCGGTGGCCGTGGATGCACCGCTGCGCGAGCTGGCGAACTTCAACCAAACCCCCAATCCCTCAAAGGCGCCGTGGTACTTCCTCGGCCTGCAGGAGTTGCTGCGTTACTTCCACCCACAGGTGGCGGGCGTCACTATCCCGACCGTGATCATCATTGCGCTCTTCGTGTGGCCGTTCATCGATCGCAACCCGTCCACGCGTCCGGATGACCGCAAGCTCGCGATCGTGCTGTTCTCCTTCTTCCTGCTCAGCTTCTCGGTCCTCGTCACGCTCGGGATGTTCTTCCGAGGGCCGGGCTTCAACTTCGTGTTCCCTTGGGAAGGCGGGATCTTCTTTGAGCTTTAGGAGTGCTGCTTGAGCCCCGGCACGATCGCCCTTTTGGTCGTCGCAGCAAGCATCGCGGTCTGGGCTGCATTCATGGTCAACGTGACAATCCGGCGCGAGCGCAAGAACGCGCTCGCCACGGCGCCCGCCGGCACCGAGGTTGCCGGACGGGACGAGCCCGAGCGCGCGGCCGGCGCGATGGCGGTGGCGACGAAGCCGAGTGCGACTACAACGCGAGAGCCGGAGTCGGCCACTGCGAAACCCGCGGCTCGACCGAAGCCTCTAACCACCGAGCAAATGGCCGTGTCGCGCCGTCAGTTCTTGAACCGCGCATCAACCCTGTCGTTCGGTGTCTTTCTCGGCTTCTTCGGCATGAGCTCGCTGTCTTTCCTGTGGCCGAAGCTCACCGGTGGGTTCGGCACGAAGATCACGGTCGGCGACTACGAGGAATGGCTTGCGCGCGTCGGGCCCCCCGGTTTCCTGCCTCAGTTCATCGCCGAGGGCCGGTTCTGGCTCACGTACTACGAGGGCAACGGTGAGGCACCCGTCTACCTCGCGACGGGAGCGAAGGACGTGAAGCTGCAAGCCCTCTACCGGAAGTGCGTGCACCTGGGGTGCTCGGTACCGCACTGCAGCAAGTCGCTCCTGTTTGAGTGTCCTTGCCACGGCTCAAAATATCGACTGAGCGGCGAGTACTACGGCGGACCCGCGCCGCGCGGACTGGACCGCTTCCCGGTTGTGCTCGAGGGCGGAAAGATCGTGGTGGACACCGGCGACCTTCAGACGGGACCCCCGCGCGGAACCGACACCTGGAGCAGGTTCTCAGAGCCGGTCGGACCATTCTGCGTGCCCGAATGACCGTGGGAGCGTCGTGAGCACCAGCGACGTCCTTTTGATCACCGCCGTTGTCCTGGTCCCTGCCATCCTGCTTTGGATGGTGTTCCTCGCGCGAACGGGGAGACCCGGCAAGCCGCGCGTCGTCATCGGCATACCCCAGGCACTGCGGCCGGGTCAGCCCGACGAGGTCTTGGAAGGGCCGCGGCTCGAACGTCTCCAGGTCGGATGGTTTCTGTCGATCCTCGTCACCGCGGCGTTCATCCCGATCTATTGGCTGCCCGAGAGCCAGCGACAAGAGGCGTATGTCGAGCGTTTCGACGAGGAGGCTCTGCACCGCGGGCGGCTGGCGTTCCAAGTACCCCCGGAGCTGGCGGAGGAAGCGGACCCGGCCGAGTTCAAAGAGCTCGAAGAGGGGATCGCCCTCGGCCAGGGATGCGCCCAATGCCACGGAGGAGTCGTCGAGGACAATCCCGAGACCGAGGAAAACGAGTCCGCTAACAGCGCGTCCGGCGGGTTCGCGCAACCCTGTGTCGTGTGCCCGGTGGACAACGAGGGCAATACCGTCGTGGATTACACGGCCCCCCCACTGAACAACGTATTCACGCGCTGGGACGAAGAGGTCATCCGCTTCACGATCGAGCGGGGTCGACCCGGCACCCCGATGCCCGCCTGGGGAGTCGCGTTCGGAGGATCGATGACTCCGCTGATGGTGAGCGACGTCATTCTGTGGCTGAAGAGCTTGCCGGGCAACCAAGGACCACCGCCCGCGCTATCCGAGCAGTGCGATCCGCCGGAGGAGGAGGCCGCGGCCGGTGCGACGCCCACGCCCGGCCCGTCGCCGAGCCCCCAACCGCTGCCGGCACAATGCGGCCAGGAGATTTTCGAGGCACGCTGCATGGTGTGTCACGGACCGCAAGGCCAAGGCAAGGAGGCGGGCCTCGGCACGGAGGATCAAAAGACGATCTGGTACCAGGGAATGGCGCTATGGAAGGGCGACGTGCGCCATTTGACCGAGGAGCTGCACTTCCAGACGATCTCGAACGGTCGCCGTTTCGCCTTCATGCCGGCATTCGCCGAGGCCCCCGCGCAGGGGATCCCGGTGCCGCTCTACCCACTGACTGAAGAACAGATCCGCGCGGTCATGGAGTACGAGAGATCGCTGTGAACTTCGCGCTCACGATCGATGGCACTTTTATCCTGGGAGTCGGTGCCACGATCGCGTCGATCGTGGTCTTCTTCGGAAGCGTCTGGCTATTGCTGACACTGATTCTCGGAGCCCGGCTGGCCTATTTCATTACGGCATCGGTGAGCCTCGGGTTCCTTTTCATCATGACGATCGTCTGGTCGATCGGCACTCCCCTCGGGCCGGTCGGAGAGTTCGGAAAGCCGACGCAGGCAAGCCTGCCGCATTGGGAGCCCATCGATATCGGCACCGACCCGGGGGCTCTCAAGTTCGGCCCGGCGGCGAGCTATCCGGACGCGCCGTGGGCTCCACCCGATGAGGAAGACGCGGCTCAGGTTTCCCGGGCGGCCGAGATGGAGGGAGACGCGGAGGAGTACCTCACCGAGCAGATCGAGGCCGGCAACGTGGAGAACTTTGCAGACCCCGGATACGCCCAGGTTCAGGAGGACAGCGAGCGCTTACTGGAGAACGAGGACGGCCAGTTCGGCATGCTCACCTACGTCCCCGATCCTGCAGCCGAGATTGCCGAGGGTGACCCCGCCCCGAGCGGAGAGCTGTTTGTCGTATTGCGTTTCGAGCCCGGCAACCCGCTCGGGAAGGCCCGGATCATCGCGGCCGGGACGTTCTTGCTGCTGGTGGGCCATCTGTTTGGGTTGAACCGCATGGAAACCCGCGCGCGCAAGGCACGCGAGGAAGAGGAGGGGGCCTAAATGAGTCTCAGGCCGCGCGTTGCCGCGCTGCTTTCCGCGCTCCTCCTGTCGGCGTGTTCGACGGGGATCAACGCCGGCGGAAAGACCTTGGGCTCGAACGGCGGCACCGCCTTCGTGGTGATGGCGGTCATGCTCGTACTTTTAGCTGCAACTCTGTGGTACTTCATCGGCCGCGAGGACTGATCGTGGGGCGCCGAGCGTCGGCGGCCAACTCCTCGGGCACGCCCGCTCGCTGCGCTCGCTCTGGTGAGAAGGTCTCCGCTACGAGCGTTGACCTTCTTCGCCCTCAGCGTGCCTCGGAGGACCGCCTAGCTCGGCGCTAATTCCATGAGGACCTCCGCCGCGGCAGCAATTGTTTGATCGATGTGGGCCTCGGTGTGCGCCGTCGTGAGGAACAGAGCCTCGAACCGCGACGGCGGCAGGTAGATCCCCCGCTCCAGCATCCCGCGCCAGAAACGCGCGAATTGCTCCGCATCGGTCGCGCGGGCGTCGTCGTAATTCATCACTTCGCGCTCGGCGAAGAAGAAGCCCCCGAGCCCGCCGATCGCCGAGGCTACGAGTTGTATCTCCGACTGCGACGCCGCGTCGATCAGGCCTCGGGCCAAGGCGCGACCCCGGCTCTGGAGCTCCTCGTACAGATTGGGCTCTGAGCGGACGATGGTCAGGGCCGCAATACCTGCTGCCATGGCGATCGGATTGCCCGACAATGTGCCGGCTTGGTAGACATCGCCGTCAGGTGCGAGTCGATCCATCACTTCGGCACGCCCGGCGACCGCCCCGACCGGCAGGCCTCCGCCGAGCACCTTCCCCAGAAGAACCAGATCGGCGCGCATTTCATAGCGTCCCTGGGCACCTCCGGGAGCGACCCGAAAACCCGTGATCACCTCATCCAGGATCAGCAACGCGCCCAATTCGTCGGCTAGGTCACGTAACCCAGCGAGCCATCCCTCATCGGGAAGGACCAACCCCATGTTGGCCGCAATCGGTTCGACGATGATTGCAGCAAGCTCCTGCGCGTGAAGTCCTGCTGTTGTGCGCGCAGTCTCCAGGTCGTTGTAGGGCGCGACCAGCGTGTCGCGCGCGACGGCCTCGGTTACGCCGGGAGTGCCCGGAATCGACAACGTCGCGACTCCGGAACCCGCATCGACCAATAGCGAATCGCTATGTCCGTGGTAGCAGCCGGCGAACTTCATGATCTTGGGTCGGCCGGTTACGCCCCGCGCAAGCCGCAGTGCCGTCATGGCGGCCTCCGTGCCGGAGGACACGAAGCGCACGCGCTCGGTGTTCGGAACGAGTTCGGTGACCAGAGCCGCGAGCTCTACCTCGAGCTCCGTGGGGGTTCCGTACGACGTCCCTCTCGAGGCCGCGTCGCGTACGGCATCAACGATCTCGGCGCGGGCATGTCCAAAGAGCAACGCCCCCCAGCTCTGGACGAAGTCGATGTACTCGTTGCCGTCGACGTCGGTTAGAACCGCACCGTCCCCACGCGCCACGAAGAATGGTTCGTCCCCGACTGCGTTGAACGCACGCACCGGCGAGGACACTCCGCCGGGCATCAGGGACTGTGCCTGCGCGAACAACTTGTGAGAGAGGCCCCGCTCTCTCTTGTGTCCGGTCATGAGTTGACTGCGGAGAAGGCGGTCAGGCGAGCCACTCCGCGGCCTGCTTCGCGTGGTACGTGAGGATTAGATCCGCCCCGGCGCGCCGAATCGAAGAAAGCACCTCCAGAGTGCCGAGACGCTCATCGATCCATCCACGTTCAGCAGCCGCAATGAGCATTGCGTACTCGCCGCTCACGTTGTACGCGGCCGTTGGATATTCGTAGGTGTCCTTGACCGCGCGCAGGACGTCCAGGTAGCCGAGCGCGGGCTTGACCATCAGCGCGTCCGCACCTTCCTCGACGTCGAGGCCCGCCTCGCGCACGGCCTCGGCGATGTTCGCGGGATCCTGCTGGTACGCGCGCCGGTCGCCGAATTTTGGAGCTCCCTCCGCAGCGTCGCGAAACGGCCCGTAGAAGCTCGATGCGTACTTCGCGGCATACGCAAGGATCGCGGTGTCCGTAAATCCGGCATGGTCGAGTGCGCTCCGGATCGCGGCGACCTGGCCGTCCATCATCCCGGAGGGAGCGACGACATCCGCACCGGCCTCGGCTTGCGACACTGCGATGCGTCCGTAGGCCTCGATTGTGGGGTCGTTCGCGACGGTCTCTCCGTGCAGGATCCCGCAATGGCCGTGCTCGGTGTACTCGCACATGCATAGATCGGCCATCACGACGAAGTCGTCCCCCAGTTCGTCTTTCAATGCTTTGATCCCGCGCTGCGCGATCCCCGAAGGGTTCCACGCCTCGGTCCCTTCAGCGTCCTTGTTC
>DATADF010000045.1:0-2874 GCA_036258695.1 Actinomycetota bacterium | reverse complement strand
GAGGCACTGACCTGACGGCGTGACGCTCCTAGTGCCCTCAGGAGGGCGAGCTCTCGGCTTCGCTGCGCCACGAGGATGGAGAACGTGTTGAAGATGATGAAGGCACCGACAAAGAGCGTGATCGCTGCAAACGCAAGGAGTGCGTCCCGTACTGCACGGACTTCGCCGCGCCTCGCCTGGACGTCCTCGGCCGCAACCATCTCCGCGGTGAGGACCTCCACTCCTCTTCCACCAGCGGCGAGAATGTTCTTCCGAAGGTCCTGCGGGGAAACGCCTGTCCGGGCGTCCACGTGGAGTATGTCGAGGGAGCCGGTCGCGTCGAAGTGTCGTTGGGCACTTTTCAGCGGGAGCGCCACAGTGACCGCCCCCAGCACCGGGTCGGCGGGACGGAACCGGCCGACTCCCACGACCGTGAAGCGTGCGGAAGACCGTTCGAATCGGACCTGAAGCGGATCTCCAACCGTGTATCGGTGGCGGTGTGCGATGCGGCTTGCCAAGACAAGCTCGTCTGCCGCATTCGGTGGGCGCCCGGACACAATGGCGTAGGGCACCACGAGAGGAGCATCGACCCATGAGACGCCGACGATTCCCTCGCCGATGCCACTCGTGAGGGGCTGTCCGTTCGACCGGAGCGGTACCGCGCGCCCGAACACGCTCCCCTCGGCAGCCCGGACGGTGTCCATTTCGCGGACTGTCTCGAGGAGACTCGCGGGGAGACGAGCCCGTCCGGTGACGTGGTTCACGTTCGGGCCACCGGCCCCCATGGCGCCGCGCACTGAAATATCCGCCGGAGGGCGGTATCCCCGTATTCCCTCGAGCGCCCGCGTGGATGAGTCGGTGAGGATCAGGGTCCCCGCGATGAAAGCAGTGCCGAACGCGACGGACAGCGCCGTCAACACCAGCCGCCCTTTCCGGGTGAGCAGTCCCTTGATGGTCGTCTTCCACATATCCAGGCTCCCGATGTCTATGCGTCAAAGCGCTTCATTCGATCGAGCACGCGGTCGGCCGTTGGCCCTGCCATCTCGTCGACGACCCGCCCGTCCGCCAGGAAGATCACCCGCTCGGAGTAGCTGGCTGCGACTGGATCGTGCGTCACCATCACGATCGTCTGGTCGAAATCACGTACCGCGCTTTGCAGGAACGAAAGAAGCTCGGCTCCCGACCGGGAATCGAGGTTGCCGGTCGGCTCGTCGGCAAACACGATCTCCGGGCGGCCAACCAGCGCCCGGGCAGCCGCAACTCGCTGTTGCTGACCGCCCGACAGTTCTGACGGCCTGTGTCTCAGGCGCTCTCTGATCCCGACCGTATCGACGACCGTGTCGAACCATTGGGGATCCGGGTCGCGCCGGGCCAGGTCCAGCGGCAGAGAAATATTCTCTTGAGCCGTCAGCGCGGGGATCAGGTTGTACGCCTGAAAGATGAAGCCGATCTTCTCTCGACGAAGCCGCGTGGTCGCTTTGTCGTCGAGGGTCTCGATGTCAATGTCCGCGATGAAGACCTGGCCTGACGTCAAACGATCCAGACCAGCCATGACATTGAGAAGCGTCGACTTCCCGGACCCGGAAGGCCCCATGATCGCGGTGAACTGTCCTGCTGGGAATTCGACGTTGACCCCGTCGAGCGCCCGGACGGCCGCGGGCCCTTCGCCGTAGATCTTCACTGCGTTACGAGCGCGAGCGGCAATACCGGCCTGGATCCGCTCATCCCTCTTCGACTCGCTCCAGGCCGCCGTCCTTCCTTGCTGATTCATGTTGCGAACGTAGGGATGGAGCGCGGCAGTGTCGTCCTCCTGGGTTCCTGTTCTTCGATCGCCGTGAGGACTGCCCCTGGAGCGGTTCGTACGACTGAAGGAGGAAAGCTCTCTCCGCCTCCAGAAGGATGCTCCCGGCAGCGGAGCGCGTTACCTTCCCAGCGTGGAGAACGCTGTCGTTTCTCGATTGCGCCGTCTTCGCCCGGAGGTGGCGGATGGACTGCTCGCTGCGGTTCTCCTTGCCGTCGATCTCACCGTGGCGGTCCGCGAAGTCCCACAACAGTCGGGCGGCTCGATCGCGATCTCAGCGCTCGTCATTCTGGCGGCAAGCGCGCCGATCATCTGGCGCCGGCGTTACCCGAGACTCGTTCTCGCGCTGGCTTTTCCAGCGCTCCTTGCCCACGAAGGGCTCGGGTACCCGCAGGCGCCGCTCATCGGTTCTTTCGTTGCTGTCTACTCCGTCGGTGCGTTTGTCGAACGCCGCAAGTCCTTAACCGCGGCGAGCATCGCGATCGCTGCGTACATCGCACTTCGCATTGTCAACATAGTGCGGTTCGATGAGCCGATCGTCGGGCTTGCTCCCAACCTCGCCATCGTGGTGATGGTGTGGCTCGTCGGGGCGAACGTTCGAACCAGCAGGGCATACGCCGCCGAGCTCGAGGAGAAGGCTGCTCGGCTGGAACGCGAGCGAGAGGAGCGAGCCCGCCTCGCGGTCGCTGACGAGCGGGCTCGGATCGCCCGGGAGCTCCACGACGTGGTCGCGCACAACGTCAGCGTGATGGTGGTCCAGGCGGGTGGCGCGCGGCGGGTCCTGAGCTCTCAGCCGGACCGATCACGAGACGCCCTCGAATCAATCGAGCGGACGGGACGGCAGGCACTCACGGAGATGCGCCGCCTCCTCGGGATCCTTCGGAAACAAAATGGAACGGTCGGGCCTCTGGAGCCCCAGCCGGGCCTCGACAGGCTCGACCAGCTTGTCGGTCAGATGGAACAGGCGGGCCTGCCCGTCGACGTGGTGATCGAGGGACGACCCCGGCTGCTTCCGGTGGGTGTGGATCTCTCGGCCTATCGAATCATCCAGGAAGCACTGACGAACACGTTGAGGCACGCCGGACCGGCTCGTG
>DATADF010000044.1:0-6758 GCA_036258695.1 Actinomycetota bacterium | reverse complement strand
CGCCCACTACGACGGGACGACCCTTCAGCGTTGGGTCCTTGATCGCCTCGACCGAGGCATAAAAGGCGTCCATATCGACGTGGAGGATGGGGGTACTCGTCACCGCATCGACCCCTGGAATTTCATGGGGCGGCGCCGCTGGTCACCTTCCAGCTGAACCACCACTGGAATGCCAGAGCTTGCGCGGCGAGTTGCTTGAAGAAGAGGCGGACTGGCGCCGGCGCTGCTGCTCGAGGGCGACGGTCAATGAGGCCCCGCCTTCCCGGGCGGCGGCGAGCTCGGCAAGATCGAACACCTCTTCGGCGACGACGGTGATACCGACATTGCCGGGATCGGTCGGATGGAACCGTGATGCCCCGCCTCGCTTGCGGACGACTCCCTTCACGACCTGCAGCCAGGAGTGGAACACCGTGCGAGCGCATCTCGGCTGGACGCGCTCGAAGATCGTGACGTCTATCGGGCCCGACGGGTCGTCCAAGGTAAGGAAGATGATCCTCTGTCCGGAGCGAATAGCGGGGGTTTGGCTCGAGACTTTGACGCCCGCCACCCAGACCTCGGAGTCGTTACGACATTCGCCCAACCTTGCAGCCGGGGTGCAGCCGAGCTCTGCGAGCAAGGGCTCGTACAGCTTCATTATGTGGCGGCGCGCGTCGATGCCCGTGACCTCCAGCTCGGCCTCGGTCTCGTCGAGGGGGGTGTAGTCGGGCAGGGCCGGCAGCTGCGGCGTGATGGTCTCGTCCAGCATCAGTTGGAGCTGCTCACCCGGTTGAGCCGGCCGCATCGGTGACTCGGCCAGCGCCGCCACGGTCCACAACAGCTCGCGCCGGGAGCGGCTCTCGATCGACTCGAGCGCACCCACGTGTACGAGGTTCTCCAGCACCGGGCGAGACAGGGTCGTCCGGCGCCAGAGGTCCTCGAGCGAGGTGAAGGGGGCCTCGGCCCGCGCCTCGAGGATCGACCGGACCTCTGCCTCCGAAATCCCGCGCACATCGGCCAGCGACATCCTGATTCCTCGGCTCGCGCCGGTGGGCTCGGAGCGGTAGACGGCGTCGGAGGCGTTGACGTCGACCGGCAGGATCGGGATCCCGAACTGGCGGGCATCGGCCACGATCAAGCGGCGCGGGTACATCCCCGGCTCATGAGTGAGGACCCCGGCCAAAAACTCCGCCGGGTAATGAGCCTTCAGCCACGCCGAGAGATAGGTCGGCAGTGCGAAAGCGGCGGCGTGCGACTTGCAGAATCCGAACGAGGCGAAGGCGAAGACCTCCTTCCACAAGGTCTCGGCTTGGTGCGGGCGGAACCCGTTAGCGATCGCGGACGAGATGAACCAGCTCGCGACGTCTTGTTCCGGGGGCACAATCTCTATGGGCCCGGCGACTCCGTGGAAGTGAACCCGCGGATTGCGCCGCCACTCCTCCCCCAAGAGCGGCCTATCGCTGTGTGCTGAATCGTTGGGATCTCCCGGTGCAGCCGGTCGTTCAGCATCCAGGTGACGACGGACGAAGTCGGCGTCATCGAGCGAGCACCCGGTAACCGCCGCGATCACCCGGATGACCTGTTCATGGAAGACGACCACTCCATGGGTCTCCGCCAGGATGGGTTTCAGAGTCGGATGGGCATAGCGAACATCCGCGAAGCCGTGACGCCGGTCGAGATACGGGCTCACCATGTCCGATTTCACCGGACCGGGGCGGAACAGGGAAATGTCGACGATCAGGTCCTCAAAGCGGTTGGGAGCAAACCGTGCCAACAGCTCCCGCTGTCCCGGCGACTCGATCTGGAAGCAACCGAGTGTGCGCGAGGACCGGATCAGTTCGAAGGTGGTCGCGTCGTCGTGTGGGAGCGAGTCGAGATCGAGCTCTACGCCTTGGCGCGTGATCTCGGCCCCGGCATGAGTGATGGCCGACAACATCCGTACTCCGAGGATGTCGAGCTTTACGAGCCCGAGCTCCTCGACGTCGTCCTTGTCCGCCTGGAGCATCGTGAAGCCACCGAACGATTCCTGCATGGGCACCCGGTCGGCCAGATCCGGAGACGACAGCACCACTCCCGAGGGATGCAGCGCGAGATGCCGAGGTAGCCGGTCCAGAGCGAGGCACAGCTCGAACAGTTGCTCGAGCTGGCCGGCGCGCAGATTGCTTCCCTGCAGCTCCGGAAGTCGTTCAACCGCGGCCGGGATCGCGCTCGCGCCGATGCGCGGGAAGGCCTTCGCCACGACGTCGATCTCGGAGGCGGGCAAGCCGATGGCCTTGCCGACATCGCGGATCGCCATGCGGGCCCGAAATGTATCGACCATGCAACACATCGCGGTCTGCTCGGCGCCATAAGTCGAAAGGATGTGATCGAGGACGTCCTCTCTGCGGTGCGACTCGACATCTATGTCGATGTCGGGCAGCTCCTCACGACGCGTATTCATGAAGCGCTCGAACAAGAGGTCGTAGCGCACCGGGTCTACGTCCGAGATGCCAAGCGCGTAACAGACGAGCGAGCCGGCAGCGCTCCCCCGGCAAGCGCAGCGAATGTTCAACACCTTCTTGGTGTGCTCCACGATGTCTGCAACCAGCAGGAAATAGGCGGCGAACCCGAGCTTGAAGATCATCTGGAGTTCATGCTGGAGACGGTCTTCGATAGTGCGCGTGATCACCGGATACCGACGGTCCAGACCCTGATAACAGCGCCGCGCCAGCAGGCCGGTCGCGGATTCGCCGCGCGGAATCGGAATCTCCGGGAAGTGGAACCTGCCCAGGTCGAGATCGAAGTCGCACGCGTCTGCGATCCGCAGCGTCTCGGCCAATAGATCGGGCGCGTCGGCGAACAATGCCTGCATCTCGGCGGGGTCCTTGAAGTAGTACTCGGACGTCTTGCGCAGTCGCTGTGCGGCAGTGAGCGGGACGATCTCGCCGATCGCGTGCAGCACTTCGTGCGCGGCGGCTTCATTAGGCAACGCGTAATGCACGTCATTAGTCGCCACCGCCGGGATACCGGTATCGGACGCAATGAACAAGAGCCGGTCTCGTAACTGCCGATGTCCGTACCCGCGGTGATTGAAGACCTCGATGCGGTAGGCATCACCGAACTTGGCCCGGCTTCGACGGGCCGTCTGAACGGCACCCTGCATGTCCCCCGCGGCCGCCAGACGCGCTAGCTCGCCGCGCTCGTTCCCCGAGAGGACGAACAAACCCTCGGCGCGTGCGAGAGCCGACCACGACGTTCGCGGCTTACCGCGCTCGTGTTTTAAGTGCGCGTCCGAGATCAGACGGCAGAGATTTGCGTACCCGGTCTGATCGCGCGCAATTACGGTTACGGAATAGGAGCGGTGGACCGATTCCCTCCCCAAACCAGAAGGTTCTGGGGACGGCGGATGGTTGCCCGAATCCGACGCAGTACGAGATGACTCGATGGTGAGCTCCGCCCCGTAGATCGGTTTGATGCCGACGACGCGGCACTCCTTCGCGAAGCGAACAGCTCCCAGCAACGAATCGCAATCCGTCAGCGCAACGGCTTCCATCCCACAGGCCGCGGCGATATGCGGCAGCGCTTCCGCCGGCATGGTTCCGTCGAGCAGAGACCACATCGAGTGACAGTGCAGGTGAACGAAACTCATTTAGGGTCGGCTCCGTGAGCGATCGGTCCCGTTGGGAAGCCCTCGCGAGTGGGGCTTTGAACATGCCGGCGAACCACACTCTCGGATTCGAGATCGTCCCCACCGAGGATCCCAAAATCGACATCGCCTATCGATGGACGGTTCCGCCCGAGTACTGCAACACGGCGGGCAACCTGCAGGGCGGTGTAATGGCGGCTTTCGCGGACGCCCTGCTGGGCGGCGCCGCGGCAGCCCATCTTCCGGAAGAGGAGTTCCCTGCGCTGGCGGAGATGAAGTTGTCGATCTTTAGGCCCGCGCCCGCCGGCACAAAGCTCTACGGCACCGGCCGGATGCTCAAGATCGGCAGACGGGTCTTGTTCGCCGAGGCCGAGATCATCGACGACGAAGGACGGTTGATTGCAAAGGCCAGCGGCACCGAGATTCCTGCTCGCGGGTAGACGACCGGTGTCACCCATCAGTCCCATACCCGAGCAAGCCGCCACTGTCCGGTGAACCGGTCGCGATAGATATCGAAGACCGCGCCCGGCGTCACCAGGAAACCGTCGGTGTCGAGATCTCCGCTTGCCAGTGCATCCGCAGGACGCGCCAACACGCGGAAGTACTCGCGCTCATGCGCGCGTTCGCGATCCCACAAGTCACCTCCATCGCGCCAATCGGACAGCTGCTGATCGATTGCATACCGACGGCTACGCCAAAAGAAGGCGACGAGCGTCGAGGGCTGTGAGGTGGCGTCCCAAGCGACCTCGATCCGCTCGTCGTAACGCTTGGCCAATTGCCTTTTCCTCGTCGCCGCATTGGCTAGCCGCTCGTTCAATTGCCGTCGTCGCTTAAACCCAGATAAAGGGGGCCGACCGACCCACCCCTAGAGGAGGTGGACCCATCGGCCCCTTTCTGGTTCGTCCGGGGCTTGGCGGGTGCCGGGGGAACCGCCGCCGCTCGGCTGGGAGGGACCGGCTCCGGTTCTAACGTATGTTCGATACTAGGCCCGCTCGGTGGGACAGTCAAGCAGCAAATTCGCGATGTTGACAGGGGGTTTCTAGGGGCTTATAAGAAGCAAATAGATGCAAACGTATGCGTTCGATCCCTCGCTCGAGTCATGAATACCGACTCCCTCGATTCGCTGATGATGCTCGTTGCCGGAGCTTGCCTGGCCTACGTGGCCGCGCATGCGGTACGCGTCCGAGTACGGCGGCCTCTCCCGCGTCTCCGCTGGCACCTGCCCGGTCCACTCGCCCGCGCCACCTCGCTTCTCGGTCTCACCGTCGCCCTCGCCTCGCTACCTGCAACCCGTACCGAGGCGCGGTCCCGGTTCCCCCGCCCGCGTGACCGCGCCTTCGATCCGCCCTGGTCCGTGCCGCATGTCTCGCGTCCTCTGGACGTCCCTCCTCCGAGACAGGCGCGGAACCAGGTCGGGTCGTCTCCGTCGCGCGACTCTCACCCGGCAATCCATGGCGTGACACGCCACGGCGACCGCAAGCGTTCCTCCTGCCGGCTGTTCCCGCGTTTCTGTGGGCCGCGTCCCGCTCACCACGTGGTCATGCCGGGCGATTCACTGTGGTCGATCGCTCGCTCGTGGCTGGGCACCGATGACCCTGAACGAATCGCCGCGGTCTGGCCCTTGATCTATCGCGCGAACAAGGGAGTCATCGGTCCGGACCCCAACCTGATACGGCCGGGACAGGTCCTAGAGATGCCCGACCGCCCCATGTCATGACCTCCTGCGGGTCGCCGCGAACATCGGTTTCTGGAAGCGCGTGTCCATAAACGATCCGCGGCGGCCCAGCGGGATGTCGACACTCGTTAGGAAGTTGAGCCTGGTAGCCATCGCGCTGGCGTTGCCGGGGGTTATGTGGCTGCTGACCCCCGCGCCGCGGTCCCAGGGCACCGTCGCAAAGCATCCGCACGTCGCAACCGAGCCCCTGCCTCCGAACCCGGATCCATCTCCGACCGGCAATTCAGTCCGGAGTGCTCCATCCTTCAGCCCGGGGACGCAGGCCCCCCAGCCAGACGGCGAGACCTACGCGCTCGCGCTGCCATCCCTGCGGGGGCTGCCTTCGGATACACCACCCGGAACGCCCCTCAAGTTGTGGGCTGCATGGGAGCCACCCATAACGAAACAACCGCGCATCCAGGTCCTGATCGAGCGCGTGGTGCTTCGTGCGATCGTTCCTCCGACGGACCCCGGTGCGCCGCCGACTGCCCTGCTGTGGGTTCCCGTAGAGAGGATCCCGGACCTCCTCTACGGGGATCGGTACGGTGCGCTCAGTGTCACCGTGCCCGAGCAGTCGTGAATCGAGCGCGCGGCGGGGCTCAGAGCGACAGCCGGCGCGTCAGGATCTCTTTGAGCGTGGGGCTCGAGACTTCCTCGAGTTCGTAGTAGGCGCGTAGCGCGGGTTTCTTGAGGTCACACACCCGGCGTAGATCGATCGGTGTCGCGATCAGCACAACGTCTGCGTCCGACGCGTTGATGGTCGCGGCGAGATCCGCTCGTTGCTGCTCCGAGTAACCCATGGCCGGGAGCAACGTCCCGATATGCGGATAGGCCTCGTAGACATGCTTGATGGTCCCCACCGCCCAGCGACGCGGATCCACCATCGCGGCGGCACCCGCGCGCCGTGCCGCGACAACGCCGGCGCCGTAATTCATCTCCCCGTGTGTCAAGGTCGGCCCGTCCTCGACGACCAGCACCCGCTTGCCCTTTAGGGACTCGCCGCCCTCCACGGTGATCGGCGAGTAGGCGGAGACGATCTCGGCCTTCGGATTAAGGCTCACGATGTTGGCCCGCAGGGCTTCTACATCTTGAAGCTTCGCCGAGTCCATCTTGTTGATGACGACCACGTCCGCCATGCGGACATTGGCCTCGCCGGGGTGATAGGTCATCTCATGTCCGACGCGCAGTGGATCGGCAACCGTGATGTGCACGTCGGGCGCAAAAAACGGCAGGTCGTTGTTTCCGCCGTCCCACACAATGACATCGACATCCTTCTGTGCCAGGGAAAGGATCTGTCCGTAGTCGATGCCTGCAAACACGATCGAGCCCTGCGCGAGATGGGGTTCGTACTCCTCCCGTTCCTCGATCGTGCAACCCGCCGTTTCCAGATCCGCCTCGGTCTCGAAGCGCTGCGCTATCTGGTCCTCGAGGCGCCCATACGGC
>DATADF010000043.1:0-1859 GCA_036258695.1 Actinomycetota bacterium | reverse complement strand
GACCTGTTCCGTAGGGGACAGTTTTCGCCCGCCGGCCGGCGGCTCGAGGAATCCGAAAAGGCTGTCTAGGCCGGACCCGACCGGCCCCGGACGCTAGGTCGCGGGTTCGAAGTGCAAGACAACCGGGCCGATCTCGGGGTGTCGGGCATGTACCGCCTTCTCGATTCGCTCAGATGCCTCGTGCATCCGCGCGAGAGGTAGGTCGGCTCGCCCGGTGAGATGGGCTACGACGGTCAGCTCGCCGTTCGCCGACGTGATGACGACGTCGTGACAGTCCCGGACGTCCGGCTCCTCGAGCGCGGCGATCCGCACTGATTGCACGAGATCGGAATGATCGGCTGTGACGTCCGTCCCGACCGTGGTCGGTTGGAGGGGCTCGATGTGAGTGTCGACGCGCGCCGGCATCCCTAGCTCGGATTCCACGGCTGCCTCTATGCGATCCGACAGGTCGTGCGCGCCACCGAGCGACGTCCCCGGTGCGACCTTGGCATGCAGAGTGACGTGGAGCTTGGTCTCGCCTCCCTCTCGAAATGAGTGGACCAGGACGTTGTGTACTTCATGGACGTCTTCAATCCGACTGGCGGCCGCCTGAACGCGCTCGACCAAGCCGCCCGTATTGTCGGTCGGCTCGACATGCACCACAACATCCACTCCCGGAGCTACGCGCGCGATCTCCTTCTCGACTTGCTCCGCGATGTCGTGTGCCCGCTCGAGGGATGCAGTTCGACCCGCGGCCACGGTCACGTCGGCGAAGAGTTGCTCGCCGCTTCCCCGCACTCGCACTCGGCGAGTTTCGGCTACGCCCCGAGCACGACCTGCCGCCGCCTCGATCGCCGCAGCGCGCGTCTGAGGGGCGTAGTCCATCAACACGTCCACGGAGGATTTCCCCAATCTGAACCCGGCGAAGGTAACGGCAGCTGCGACGATGAGTGCCCCGATGGCGTCGGCTTGCTCGAACCCTGCCCGCACCGCCACGAGACTGACCAGCGCGACAACTGCCGTGCCGATATCGGTCGCTACATTGAGCGCGGCCGCGGCAAGGGCCGGCGAGGCCTCGCGCCGCGCGCTGGGAATCAGCAAGCGGACTCGAATCACATCGATGATGACCGAGATCCCAAGCGCGGCAAGCGCGTACACGGGAGCTTCGACGTCGTGGCCATCGCTGAGACCTCGCACCGCTTGGACGACGACGGCAATAACGGCGGCTCCTAACAACAACGTCTGGGTATAGGCGGCGAGGTTCTCGGCCTTGCCGTGTCCGTAGTGATGTGTCTCGTCGGCAGGTCGCGTCGCGATCCGTAGAGCGAAGTAAAGGAGCCCTAAGGCGAACACATCGAGGGCCGAATCCAGGGCCTGGGACAGCACGACCAAGCTGCCGGTGAGAAGCCAGACGACCAGCTTGCCCAGCGCCAAGACGACCGTGGCCGATAACGCTAAGTCTGCCGCCCGAGCGGCACGGGTGGCGCGGGCAGAGGTAGCCGGTGCGTGTGAGTCGGCAGCGGACATGGCCACAGCCTAGAGAGGCCTGATCTGTAGGTGTGATTGAACTCGAAATTAGCTGTGACTAAACTTGCCCCGATGCCTACGCATGGCTCCGCCACGGAGGACTACCTAAAGGCCCTCTACATGCTGGAGGGGGAACTGTCGGGGCCCACGCTCGTCAGCACCACCGCGCTCGCGCAGCGCCTGGGCGTGTCTGCGGCAAGCGCAACCAACATGCTCAAGAAGCTCGCCGCCCTCCGTCTCGTTCGCCATCAGCCGTACAAAGGAGCAGAACTCAGCGCTGCGGGACGGCGCATCGCTCTTGAAGTGATCCGACATCACCGTCTGCTCGAGACGTATCTCGCGGAGGCCCTCGG
>DATADF010000042.1:0-7670 GCA_036258695.1 Actinomycetota bacterium | reverse complement strand
ACGCCAGCGAACGGGAATCCTCTGACAGCAGATAGCCGACAGTGGGCCCGGGATGCGCCACCGGAAGCGCGGAGATCTGAGCGCTCCCGATCGTCCATTCGTGGTCCGGCACATCGTGGAAATGCGGTGGCGGCGTGGCTTCGGCGAGATCGAGAGGAAACAAGGGCGGAGAGAGGTAGCGCGCGAGCCGCTCCTGGAGAGTCATTACCGGCGACGACGGCCCCCAGATATGAAGCTCCGATTCCGGATTCCACAATGACTGGAAAAAGCCGAGGCCCTCTATGTGATCGAGATGCAAGTGCGTAAGTAAGAGGTGAATCACTTCGGGCGGTTCGGGAGCGAGAGCCAGCCCGAGCGATCGAATACCGGTTCCTGCATCGAGCACGATCAGAGTTCCGTCCTTCAGGCGCACTTCGACGCACGAGGTGTTGCCGCCGTAGCGCAGCGTGTTGTGTCCCGGCGTCGCCAGCGAGCCGCGACATCCCCAAATCCTGGCCTTCATGAGCCGGGCTGCCCGTCTTCCCAGAAGATCGCGAGCAATCCGACGAACTCCTCGGCACGCGCAAACAGAGGGAATGCCGTGACGGATACCGTGCGTGCGATGCGATCCAGGCCCGTGATGCGCACTTGCGCATGTGCGGGCCGCCTGTGCATGAGTGCGATCCCGGGTGGGACTTCGTCCAGACCCAGAGCTGCCCCCTCCATATCTGTGGGCTGCAGGAGTTTGGTCCAGTCCTCGGGCGAGACTTCATATCTCTCGGAGTACTTCCGCCCGAGGATCACTTCCGCCGGCTCGTTGTAGAAGACGAGGTTCCCCTCGGCGTCCGCGATGAACATCGGCGTCGCCAGCTTCGACGCCAGATCGCGCGCCAGGATCAGAACGAGATTCTTCTGGGCGCGCGCCTCCACGCGCCCATCATTCCACTACGGAATGCAGCGCACTCCCGTGAGCATGCACGGCTTCGGCTCCGGCCCGAGCTTCACTCCTTTCAGCGAGACCACGGGCAGCATGAGAAATGAGGAGTGGTCCGCGTCGTGATAGAGCAGGTTGATCCCGGCCGGCCGCTTCGGTACGTACGCGTAATAGCTATCGAGCGCGGGCGGAGTGTGCACCTTGACTACGAGACGGTGACCCGGTCGAAACACGTGACCAAACGGGAAGATCTCCACGACTAGTGGATAGATCTCGCCGGGCGTGATCTGGGTGGGGTTGGTGTGTGGCCGATAGGGCCGGTAAAGGATCTTGCCGTCCCAGTCGCTCAAGCCCGGATCGATCGACCGATGGCTGGCCTTCAGCATGCCGCGCTGGATGTAGTAGCGAGACCCATTCGGCGCCTCGTCGATGAGTTGCACGAAGACTTCGGTGTCCGTCGCGGTGGAAGCAAGAAAGAGGGTGGCCGTCGCGGGGCCGATCATTGCGACAGGCTCCTTGAAAGGCTCGGTCTTAAAGACCAGCTCATCGGGAGCGTTCTCGGTCGTGATCGGCGATCCGAACGTATGCCCCGCCTGATAGCTCCATGACTGGCGTGGGCTGCCCGACACGTAGGGGCTGTACGCCTCTCCCGTGCGGGGTGGCGTCAGGTCAATCTTGCTTTGAGCGTCGAGGAAGAACCGCGTCCATTGCGTGTCCTCGAGTGGGAACGTGCGCGAGTCTTTGCGCCCGTTGGACTCGTTGTCGACGAGCTCGAGCAGAGTCGTGACCGAACTGCGATCGGCGGCGACTGTCCCATGACCGCCGTCCTCTCCGAGCATCCAGTGATCCATCCAGGCGCGCCTGTCCTTCCAGACTTCTTCGGGTGCCGTCTGCGTGCCGTGCACACCGTTCGTCATCAGCAGACGTTTGGGCACGCCGGAGACCGCTTCGAACAGGTGGTAGGGGCCGCGCGGCCCCGTCTGCTCGTCCTGAAATGCACCCGTGATGTGAATAGGCACCGAGATTCGATCCGCGTAGTTAATAAGCGAACGCGCCTGCATCCATGTGTTGTCCGTGTCCTGGAGGCCCTGGACAATCGGGTCGTTCAACGTGGTCCGCCCGCGACTGCCGGTCGCAATGTTTTGCGCGCACCGCGGGTCGCCGTCGTCCATTCCGTCCCAAGTCCCGCCACCGACGTCGTAGAGGGGACGAACTCCACCCGTCCACAACAATGGGAAGCCGTAGTTACTGACGCCACCCGGATAGACGATGCCGCGATAGATGTCATCGATCAACCCCGACACCGACATCGACGTCAGATGCGGCGGCTGTGTCGCACCGACCATGAAGCCTGTGATGCCACCGTAGGAGTGGCCATAGATCCCGACCTTGCCGTTGGACCACGGCTGGTCGGCGATCCACTCGATGAGCTCGCGTCCATCCAGCGCACTGCGCCACGAGAAGAGATCGAACTCACCGCCGGAGCAACCCGTGCCTCGAATCGACGCATGCACCGTTACGTAATCGGAATAGAAGATCTTTGTCAGACCGCGGCTGCCCTCGCCGCCGGTCGGATCTTCGCCATCGGCCGAGCCGCCGTCATAGCCCGACATCTCGAAGATCGTCGGATACGTCTGGCCCTTCTCGAAGCCGTCCGGCATGCGGATGTTCACCGCGATCTTGATGCCGTCGCTCATCTGCACGTAGTCGGTCGGCGTCGCCGCCGCGGGCGCAACGGTCAGTGCGACCGCCGCTCCGGCCAGTAGAAGAACGACGAGAATGTGCGCGAGCGCGCGTGAGGAGGGTCCCCGGAGAGCCATCGTGCCTCCCATGCTTGTCCTGCTGGCTAGCCGTGATCCCTATTCCCCAATTGACGGCGGCCCATTCCCTGTGGGCTCGGCCATCCACCCGCCCGCCCAAAACCGTTTATTCGCCCTATTCGGAGGACCGCTCTCCGCCCGCCGCCCGGACAAGCGGGTGGCAGTCGCGAAGTTGACAGTCCGGCTGTCGCGTAGGCGATAGCGGTGGCCACCGTGTCTGCCTAGCGTGGATCTGTCGGGTTCAGATCGCAGCAAGGGGGGCGCATGTATAGATATCTGGGACGGACGGGCAAGCTACGTCGCTTGATTTCTGTGGTTGCCACGATCACGGCCTTGGTGAGCATTCAACTTCTAGCCGCGTCACCGGCATATGCGGCTCACTCCGTGACCATTACGCACGCGCCGCCACCGGTTGGAGTCGCCGGAGCCGATGTGCAGCTGGTGGTCGCAGTCGATGGGTGCTGGATCTTCTGCAGCCCGATCAGCCTCGAGACGACATACCGCACGGCGGAGGGCCGCACACGGACGATGCATCAGAGTCTCGGGTCGTTCGGCCCCCAAGTCGCGCTGGTTGTGATTCCCGGGCGTCACGTGACGAAGCCGGCCCTGGCCTATTTCCTGCAGGCGAAACAGGACTACTGCTGGTTCGATGCCTGCCACGAGGCGGACACGCGTCTTCCGGAAACAGGCTCCTACTCAGTTCCCATTCCGTAAATCGGCCGTGGCCGAATTCACGCGACCTAGAGAGCGGAGAGGTCGAGGGCCTCGTTGGCGTCGGAATAAGTAAGTCCCGGCTGCGGCCCACCGGCCAGCACATAGATCGTCTGGCCCACGGCGACGACGCCGAGACCATGGCGCGGAGTCGGCAGTGGTGGAAGCGTCCGCCAGCGACGGGATTCGAGATCGAACGCCTCGACCTCTTCGAAGGTGCCGTTGGGTCCCTCTCCCCCGACCGCGACGACTAGGCCGTTCGTTGCGGCCGCGGCCAGGCCGCCCCTCGCGGTCGGCAGCGGCTTGACCATTCGCCACCGATTGCGGCGCGGGTTGAATCGTTCGACGACGTCCACATTGGTATCCAGCCCTGCCGTACGACCCGCGATCGTGTAGATGCGGCCGCGCGCCTTGGCGGTTCCAAGGTGCTCGCGCGGGGTTTGCACTCCGGCCTTCGTCGACCAGCGGTTCCTCTTTGGGTTGTATACGAAGCTGTTCTGAGCGAGGCCGCCCGGGCCCACTCCGGCAACGATGTACAGCTTGCCGCGAATAACTGCGGCCCCACCCGCGCCGCGCGGCTGAGGCATGGGAGGCAGTGGGTCCCACGTTCCCCCGTCGAGCACGTATGCGAGATCCGTCGCCCCCTGGCCGCCTCCAAGAAAGCCGCCGGCGACGTACAGCTTGCCTCCACCCGAGGCGGCCATAGCGTGATTAACGGCCACGGGCAGCGCGGGGCCGTCGCTCCACGAGTCGTTGGAGATGTCATAGACCTCGACCGTCGCAACTGTTCCACCGACTTCCGCGAAGCCGCCGATCACGTAAATGTTGCCGCCGAGGGCAGCGGCCGCGACCTCGGTGCGCGGAGTCGGTACGGGAGCCAGCGTCTGCCACTCGGGCGGTGGGTCTTGATTGCCGAGGGTGGCGCCGATCGAGTCGGAGGACTCCCTTGCTTGGGCGCAGCCGAGCAATCCTGCGATTAGAAAGACCGTGAGAAGTGCGCGTCTCATGTTCGGCTCCCGTCGCTGTTAAGAGGTCGACCTCCCGGAGGACGACTTACGCGCTGCACGCTGCTTCTTGACCTTGGTACCGCCGTTAGGTGAGGGCCCGTTTCCCGAACCGCGATACAACCGGTATCCAAAGTCCGAGTCGTCTGGGGGCACGGCTCGAATCAGAAGGTCCAGCTCGACGCCCTCCAGACTCTCTTCGACCTCGAGGCGCGAAGCCATCTCGTCGAGAAGCTTGCGACGGTCGCCGAGAATCCGAAGGGCCTCTGATTCCGCTTCCTCCAAGAGACGGGCGATCTCCGCATCCAGCTCGGCATGGATGTCGGCGGAGAGCTGAGTCAACCCGATGTCGCCTCCGAGGTACTGCTCTGCCTCGGGGGCGAGGAGACGAACTCTTCCGAGGGCAGGGCTCATGCCGAAGCGTGCCACCATGTCGCGCGCGAGTTCCGTCGCGTGCTCCAGATCCGATTCCGCGCCGGTGGACGGCTCGCCGAAGATCAACTCCTCGGCCGCGAGCCCCCCCATGGCGGTGATGAGCTGCGCCGACAGGTGACTACGAGTCAACAGCACCCGGTCGCTCTCGCGCTGGATACCGGTGATGCCGAGTCCCTTGCCGCGCGCCAGGATCGTGACCCGGTGGACATCGGACCCGCCTCCGACGGCGGCCGCAACGATTGCGTGACCGCTCTCGTGGTACGCGGCGCGGGTTCTCTCGTCCGGCGACAGCACTCGCCCCCGACGTTTGGGACCGTGCAGGACACGCTGCACGGCCTCGTCGAGCTCGGGCATCTCGATCAAGACACGCTGGTCTCTCACGGTGAGCAACGCGGCCTCATTGATGACGTTGGCGAGGTCCGCGCCCGAGAAACCGGGCGTACGCCGAGCCAGCAGCTCGAAGTCCACGTCGTCCGCGATCGGCTTGCCGCGCGCGTGCAACTCCAAGATCAATCTGCGGCCGACGACATCTGGCTGATCCACCGTGATGTGCCGGTCGAACCGACCGGGCCGTATGAGGGCCGGGTCGATGATGTCCGGACGGTTGGTCGCGCCGATAACAACGATCCCCGCGCTGACCTCGAACCCGTCCATCTCGACCAGCAACTGGTTGAGCGTTTGCTCGCGCTCGTCGCTTCCACCGCCCGACGAGCCACCGTGCCCTCGCTTGCGACCCGCGGCATCTAACTCATCGATAAAGACGATCGCGGGGGCCACGGCCCGCACGCGCTGGAAAAGATCGCGGACGCGCGCCGCCCCCACTCCCACAAGCGACTCCACGAACTCGGCTCCGGCGACATTGAAGAACGGCACCCCGGCCTCGCCCGCAACGGCTTTGGCGAGAAGCGTCTTTCCGCAACCGGGGGGGCCGAACAACAGAACACCCTTAGGAGGAACCGCGCCGATGTCTTCATAGCGTTCGGGATCGGAAAGGTAGTCGACGACTTCGCGAAGCTCCGCCACGGCTTCGTCGGCACCGGCGACGTCGCCGAACGTGACGGGAGCGAGGTATCCGCGCCTCTGCCGCTTCTTACCGATCGTGCCGAAGGTCATGATCTCGCCGATGCCCGACCCTCCGCCGCGCCCGGCGGAGAACAGGAGCCCGAAAAAGCTGGCGAGGATCAACAGCGGAAGCAAATAAGTAGTGATCGTGCGCACGACGGCCTTGTCCGTCTGCGGATCGATGCTGACCTCGGCTCCGGCCTCTGTCACCATCTCCGCGAGCGTTCCGAAAGCCGCATCACTGGACGGATAGCTGAGCCAGTAGGTGCCGGCGCCTGGAGGGGCCTTCGACTCGAGAAAACGCTGCTGCGCCAAAATTGCCTGTTCGCGGGGTGTCAGCTTTGGCTTCTTTTTCTTGTCCCGGCCATCCGCTCCGCCGCCGGCCGCCTGGTTGCCGTCCTCGGTGGGCTCGTCTGCCCCCTCGGCATCGTCCTGGTTGCGCTCATCCTTGCCGCGCCCCTCAGCGCGCGTGTCTTTGTTCTTCTTGGGCTCCTCACGAAACGCCTCAAGCGGCCTGGGTGCAAAGCTCCCGACCAGGAGGTTGTCCTCGTCTAAAAAGGTCGCGGTCTCCAGGCGATGCTGAAAACCGAGGGCGGTGAGCTCATCGAGCGAAAGCTCCACCCCGACGGTCTCCGGCGTCAGGTAGCTCTGACCCCAGGCGAAGCCGGCCAGCAGCAGAACGAGCAGGAGGCTGAGAAGGATGGCCTTGCGGCGCCCGAACGAGCGCCGATTCGTGACCCGTCCTCGCCGCTGCCTAAGTCTCCAATTCTTATAGGCGCGGCGAACCCGGCGCATCGAGCGCGTCAACGGCGACTGCTCTTCGGGTATCCGGGCCAAATGAGTCCTCCGGGACGACACCGGGGCGTCTTTAGTACGAAGGCGAGGCGTCATGGTAACGCGCTGACCCGTTACCGGGAACCCCTCCGGAGCGTTCTGGTAAGTAGGCCTAGAGCGGTAGCCTTCGAGGTTGCCTCTACCCATTCGCGGGGAGTAAATGACCGTCTTGACCAGCACAAACTCCGGGCGTGTCGCGCGCTCGTCTGCGGCCCTTCTAGTGGTCGGCGTGCTCGTCTTCTTGTCCCTGGCGCTGCCCGCTTCCGGTCAAGCGCCACCGCCGGGTACGACGCCTGTAAGCCCCCCGCCGTGCCCGGGACTTCGCATCTCGCTGAACGAATGGAACGAGGTCACGGCGCCCGTCCCACTGACACACGTCGCCCACTTCACAAACCAGATCTGCACGTTCATCGGAATCACCGAAAGCGGTCGTCTGATGCGCTCGACCGATGGCGGTGCTACGTGGGCGAACTCGGGGCTCCTCCCCGGTAATGCGCGGGCCACGGACATCGTCACCGAGCAGCTCGCGCCCAGCACCGCGTTCATCATTGCGGACCCCGTCCTGGACACGGAGAACCCCACAGGGCCGGCCCATGGTCTGTACGTGACCCGGGACGCCGGAGCGACTTTCACGCCCGTGGACCCGTTCAACCACATTGCCGTCAATGCATTGGAGGCAGCGCCGTCTGATCCCCAGGTCCTGTACGCGATCGCCGAGGTGGGCAAAGCGGTCACGCGCACGAAGGTCACGCCGCTCATGAAGTCCACCGACTTCGGCAATACGTGGATTCCACTTCCGGCAACTATTGGACTGGATCCCTCTGCTATCGCGATAGAGACACAGAACCCTGAAGTGGTGTGGGTGAACAGCGAGACCTTCCAGGGGCCCGG
>DATADF010000041.1:0-3655 GCA_036258695.1 Actinomycetota bacterium | reverse complement strand
AAGAAAAAAAAAGAGGGAGCGGCCACCTTCGACCGCCCCCTCGATGCTAGCTCAACCTCTAATTACTAGCTGTTTACAACCACCTCGCCAACGCGCACGAAGCTGAAGACGTCGACGATGACGTTGCTGACGTTCGTGCCGTAGCCCGAGTTGTTCACTCCGAACCACAGCGGAGTAGCAGGCAGATCTTTGAGGATCTGGTCCTCGGCCTGGTGGTAGAACCCAACCGCCTCCTCGAGGGTGTCGGCGGCGTTGCCCTGCGCGATGAAGTCATCCACGATCTTCGAACCGGGATGGTCTTCGTAGCCGAACTCCTGGGACGAGCCACCGCTCGAGAAGATCGGCTCGAGGTAGTTCTGCGGGCTCGGGTAGTCGAACACCCACGCGGCGCGGTACGGGCCGGTTAGCTCGTGGTTGTCCTGGAGAGTGAGGTACTCCTCGAAGGCAAGGCTCTCGAACTTGTAGTCGACGCCGAGGTTCTTGCGAAGCTGGTTGCCAAGAGCCTCCATCCACTCCTCATGGCCGCCGTCGTTGTTGAACCAGAGCGTGATCTCGTCCGGACCGCCGTTCGCCTCCCACAGCTCCTTGGCCTTGTCGGGGTTGAACTCGCAGACCTCGCCGCAGACTCCCTCCCGGAATCCCGGAACGACCGGCGAAATGATGGATCCCGCGGGCGTATAGGCGCCCAGGAAGATCGCGCGCGTGATCGCCTCGCGATCGATCGCCATCGAGATGGCCTGTCGCAGTTCGAGCTTGTCCCACGGCTCTTGGTAGAGCGGGAAGCCCAAGTATCCGAAGTACGAGCTCTCGTTCTGGAGGAACCGGTCGCCCAGATCCTGCGGCGCCTGGGCGAGAACCTCGGTTGGGACGCTGTCGATGATGTCGACCTCATCGGCGAGCAAGTCGTTGTACGCGGTGTTCACGTCCGCGTAGATGCGGAACTCGATCGCGTCCGCATTGCCCGGCGTTCCGGCGTAGTCCTCGTAACGCTTGACCTTTATGAATTGGTCGTGCTTCCACTTGCCGTCCATCTGGTAGGGACCATTGCCGATCGGCGCCTGGTTGAAGGCGTCCGGGTCGTCGAAGAAAGCCTGCGGCAGCGGATAGAACGCGGTGTAGCCCACGGTAAGCGGGAACTGGCTGAACTCGTCTGAGAGCGTGACCTCGAAGGTCAGGTCATCGATCACACGGAGACCGCTCATCTCGTCGGTCTTGGGCTTGCCCTTCTCGGGGTTCAGGTCGTCGTAGCCCTCGATGTTGGCAAAGAAGTAGCTGTTGAGTTGCTTGTTCGGCGCGTAAGCAGCCCAGTTCCACGCGTCGACGAACGATTCCGCAGTGACCGGCTCGCCGTTGTGGAAGGTCCAGCCATCATTGATCGTCACAGTCCAGGTGATCTGGTCGTCGCTCTCGATCGATTCCGCGACCACGTTGTACGGCTCTGCGGTCTCGGGGTCGTAGTCCACAAGCGGCGTGAACAGGGCCTTAAGAACCTGCGAACCACACGTCTCTTGTGAGCTTCCCGGCAACAGGAATTGCGGCTCACAGATTGACATCGAATAGCTACCGCCTTGTTGGTCGGTATCTATCGCGGCGCCGTCGTCGGTCTGCTCACCACCGGCTCCACATGCAGTGAGAGCCAAAGCAAAGACGACGAGCAGCGCGAGAAACACCCGCGGGTGTTTACTGAGCTTCATTGCCCCTCCCCTGTGATTTTGGGCCCGTGCGCGGCCCTATCCTGGCCGGATGCTACCACTGTAGTAGGCAGGCGATCTTGTGACCGCAGCCTATGCCTGCACGACCGCCCGCCCTCATTGGGACGTCGCTATTTTTGGGGGCCCCGCCCGAGCTTTTCGAGCCATTGGCTCTCGATCCGATAAACCCCGAAGGGGAGTCCGGAGGAGTCGTCCAACAGGGGCACCGCTCGCCACGAGACTCGCAGCTCACGAAGCGTCCCCCCGGGCACCCCATGCCGCCGCGCCCACTGCTCGATTGCGACCACCCAGCGATCGAAGTCTCGCTCGCGCACAGCGATCCCGAGGCCCAGCGGCCCTCGTGAGAACTCCGGTGGTCGGCCCGATGGCGTCTCTCCGGCGCGCACTCGAACGGCCTTGCGCATCGAACGGGGACGAGCCGCGCTCTTCGGAATGGCTCCACCGGCGCGGGTCGGACGCGTCCACAAGGTCGCGTTCTCCGCACGAGGTGCTCCCCAGACCAAGGCCAGAGCCGGGCGATCCTCGTCGGCCAGCACGGCGCCGGCATGCAAACCCACGGCCGCGGTGACGAGCCCGGCGATGACATAGGGGGTGCGGCGCGGAGAAGCCACCCGACGTCGACCATCCGCTATCGCCAACAGCTGCCGAACTCGATGCGACAGAGCGCCGCGACGAACGAACCCAAGGGCCGGACGCGGTGTAAGACCCACCCGGGTGCGCATGGCCGACAGCTTCAGCAAACCGGACGCAACTGCGAGCGGCCGTCCCGTCATTGCCACGCTCCGTCGGTCGGCCTCGAGCTCGCGATCCCAAACAAGTCGGCGATACGCGAGATGCGCGATTGGGTTCCAGGCCACCATGTCCCGGAAGATGCCTGCTGCAAAAACGAGTTGAACGTCGCGCGCCTTGATGTGAGCGATCTCATGGGCAAGGACGCCCTCAAGCTCGGCCGAATCCAATACCTCCAAGAGCCGGCGCGACATGAGAATGCGGGCCTTCCTGCCGCCGGTCGCGAACGCGCCGGGAACCCCATCTGGGAGGAAGAGCACTTCGGGAACGCGAGTCAGGTCCGCAATGAAGGCCAGTCGCGCGACGGTTTCAAGCAGTGCCTTGTCGTCGGCCGGAACCGAGCGGCGGATCAGCCGTGCGAGTGAGATTCTCCCGGCTCCTCGCCGTAGGAGCATGAAGGAACTCGACAGCAGGCCGATGACCAGTAGCCAGCTCCCGGCCGATCCCGAGAGGATGTACGGCATCACGATGCGGACGCGATCGTCGGCGACCAGCATCAGTTGGAGGAACTCCTGCGAGCGCTCCAGGAGCGCGGGCCCCGCCGGACGCAGGATGGCTATCTCGGGAAGCACGGCGTGATGGAACACCGCCGCCGCGGCCAGCGGGACGGCCAGCGGCAGTCCTAGCAGCAGCCCGGACATCACGCCCCCGGGACGATCGATCAACTTTCTTAACACCAGCACGATCGGCAGGGTGACGAGGGAGACGACGAGGATCACCACCCAGGCCGAGTCGGTCTCGAGAGCGACGATCGTCGGGGCTGCCGCGGTCAACTCTTCGGTCCTTCGCCCCTTCGCTCTCGGCGTTCGATCGCCTTTCGAAGCTCCTCGATCACGTTCGGGTCTTCCTCATCCGCGACCCGGTCGAGGAAGTAGGCGACTGCGGGATCAGGAAATTGCTTGATCAACCAGTCGATCACCGACTCGACGGTCGAGCGCGCGTATTGCTCTTGTGACACGAGTGCCGTGTACCGGTGAGCGGGGTTGGCCTCCTCTCGTCGGAGAAGACCCTTCTCGGTCAGCCGTCCCATGGTCGTCATCACCGTCGTGTATGCGATCGGCCGACGGGCGCTCAGATCGTCGAGCACGTCGCGAACCGTTACCTCGCCACGAGACCAGATGATGTCCATGACCTCGCCCTCGAGGGGGCCGAGT
>DATADF010000040.1:0-3888 GCA_036258695.1 Actinomycetota bacterium | reverse complement strand
AGGACGAGCGGGATTCGCAGGGCTTTCATTCAGACCTCTCTTGGGGCGCGACGGTGACTACCCTTGCGTGCGGGTTTCCAGCTAGCAACACAGTTTCGACGGGCGTGATTCCCATCCTGCGACCGGGCGCCCCGGCGGGCGGGCCTCCCCTGCCCGCGGCTAGCATCGGCCGACTAGGACTTGTCGGGATGGGGGACCGGCTGAAGGGGGCGACATGAACATCGTCTTCAATCCATCTGAGCGGCCGACGCTGGGAGTCGAGATCGAGGCGCAGATCGTGGATGCCTCTGGAGCGCTCGTCACGGAACCGGCTGCGACGAAGATCCTGTCCGACCTGGAGGGGCATCCGGGTTTCAAGCATGAGCTTCTCGAATGCACAGTCGAGGTCATCACCGACGTCTGCCCGACGGTGGGAGCCGTTCGGCGCGATCTCTCGGAAAAGCTCGTCCGCCTGATCGAGGTAGCCGATCGCATGGGTTACCGGGTCCTGTGCGCGGGCACGCACCCATTCTCGGAGTGGGCCGATCAAACGGTCTCGCCGGACCCTCGCTATCACCGGCTGATCGAGGCATGCCAGTGGACGGCGCGTCGCCTCCAGATCTTCGGTGTTCACACCCACGTGGGGGTGGGCTCCGGCGAAGAGGCCATCGCCGTCTCGAACAGTTTGGCCACATTCATTCCGCACTTTCTCGCGCTGTCATCTTCATCGCCCTACTGGCAAGGCCGCGACTCGGGGCTGGCTTCGGCGCGCTCCAAAGTCTTCGAATCGCTGCCGACTGCGGGGCTGCCGTATCAGCTGGCGAACTGGGGAGAGTTCCAACGCTTCATGCGCACCCTCATCGGTGCCGGCACCATCCGTTCGATCCGCGAGGTGTGGTGGGACATCCGCCCCCACCCAAGCTTCGGGACATTGGAGTTACGGATTTGCGACGGCATCCCGACGATGGACGAGCTCTGCGCCATCACGGCTCTGTCTCAAGCGCTGGTTGTCTATTTGTCCGAGCGCTACAACGCGGGCCTCGAGGTGCCCCTACACAAAGCTTGGACCATTCGAGATAACAAGTGGCGCGCAGGGCGTTACGGATTGGACGCGGAGATCATCCGAGATGAGGACGGGAACTTGATTTCATTGCGCCGTTCCATCGGCGATCTTGTGGAACGACTCGAGCCCTACGCGGAACGGCTGGGTTGCCTGGAGGATTTGTTGCGCATCAATCAGATTCTGGAGAGAGGGACCTCGGCGACTCGTCAGCGTGAGGTGTACTCGCAGACAAAAGATCTGTCGCGCGTGGTGGATCTCCTTGTCGAGGAGATGAAAGCCGGGCAGCCGAACTCGCTGCCGGATGCAGATTTGGTGGGCGGGACACCGGTGCATGGCAGTCCCATCGCGGGGGAGTAGCTCCGGCGAAGTGATTTCGTCACGCAGCTGAGCACGAGCCGGCGCACTAGGGGGTCGGCCCCAGCACCCGCAGATCTCCCTGGCGGCGCGTCGCGCCGGTGGAATCCAGCCACTCGCACAATGGCACGGCGTACTTCCTCGACGTTTTCAACAGGTCTCGTATCGCGGCCACGGTGAGGGGGCCCGACGCGACGATCTCCGCGCGCACCGTCGAACGCGCCTCTATGGCTCGGTTCGTCGTCAGATAGAAGTTGCCGACCTTTACCAACTCGCCGGAATCGACGAGCGCTCGCAAGAGTCCCGGTGCGACGTCGAGCTCGCTTGCCAGGGGAGGCGAGAAAGCTCCTCGGTTTATTCGTGCCAGCAACTCGCCACGCACGCGTTTCTGCTCGGGATCTAGTTCGACCTCATGCGCGGCGAGTCGCACGAGAGCTGCTTCGGGAACGACACCGCGCGTGCCCACCAGCAATTCCTCGAAGACGTCATCCGCGACATCGAGCGCCACTCGCAACTGTGTACGCGGCATCCCGCGCTCGAGTGGATTGGCGGCGTGGTACGTGGCCAGTACCGCTCTCAGCTTGTCTTGAAGCTCGACGAGCCGCTCGGAAGAGACCAACACCGATCCGAGCCGTGAAACCTCGGCGGGCAGCTCGCTGCTCCCGATACGGGCGGTCGCATCCGCGGCCTCCAGCATTCCTTCGGCCCCCACGAGCGCCGCGACGGCTTCCGCATCGGTCGTACGCGCTAAGTTCGACAAGAGCTCGACGCGGTCGCGATCGCCACGGCGTGCGGCCGGCGCAAGAGGATCCACGACAACGCCCCCACCGAAGGTGAGAATCCGTCCCGCGTCGCGCAGCACGAACCGATCTCCCCGCGCCAGCGGAAGCGGGTCGCGGAGCAGCAGCTGCGCGTAGCCACTTGCACCCGGTGCGATCGCGTCGCCGTCGAGAAGCTTCAGGCGCACGGGTGTCTCCGCGGAGCCGGCATATAGAAGGTGGGCCCCCTTCTCCTCGAGTCGGTGGTCCGCTCCTGTGATCGCAGGGTCGAGGACTTGGATGAGGCAATCCATGCGGCTGGTGACGCGCCACGCTCCCGGTTTCACCACCGCCTGACCACGAGCCAGTGCGTCGCGGTCGATGCCGGCGAGGTTCAGCGCGACTCGGTTCCCGGGGCCGATCTCTTGGACCTGCTTCTTGTGGTTCTGGATGGAGCGGACGCGCGCGTGGTGGCGCTGAGGCGTGATCTCGACCTCATCTCCCACGGTGAATCTCCCGCCGGCAAGAGTGCCCGTCACTACGGTTCCCGCGCCTGCGATCGTGAAGACCCGATCGATCCACAGCCGGGGGCGGGCGCGGTCCGCTGCCGGCGGGGCGTGTGACACGAGCTCGTCCACTGCGGCGATCAGGTCATCGATCCCCTCGCCGGTCGTGGCCGAGCAGGGGATCACCGAGGCATTTGCCAGAGATGACGGAGCCAGCCGCTGCTTCACCGCGGTTGCTACTTGGTCGAGCTCAGCCGGTTCCACGGTGTCGCTCTTGGTGAGAGCGACGACGCCGTGGCTGATTCCGAGAACGTCCAGGATGGCCAGATGCTCGGCCGATTGCGGCTTCCAGCCCTCATTCGCGGCGACGACGAACAGACACAGCGTGATGCCCCCCGCGCCCGCCAGCATGTTCTTGATGAACCGCTCGTGGCCTGGGACGTCGACGATGCCCAGCTCGACCCCGGAAGGCAGCGTCATCCAGGCAAAGCCAAGATCGATCGTTAGGCCGCGAGCCTTTTCCTCCGCGAACCGGTCCGGGTCCATCCCCGTCAGCCGCTGCACCAACGTGGACTTCCCGTGGTCGACGTGGCCCGCCGTTCCGATCACGTGCACGGCCGCATCCTTACGCCTCGGCTCGCGATTGACTTGCCGGTTCCCGATTGACCCGTTGCGATTGACTTAGCGGTGGCCGATTGATCCGTTTCGACTGATTTCAATTCTGGTTTGACCGTTTTACGCCTGAATCTTTTCGCGTTGCCGTCCTTCCAGTTAAAGGAAATTGGGCCAAAAGCCGATATCCGCAGTAGCTCCATCGAAAGGGCAAACCCGCTGCGAAGCGGGGGCGCAAAGCCAGGGGCCTCCACTCCCGCCGGAGGCCGCCCAGCTACCGAAGGGAGGAACGAAGAGTGGGACTCGGTGGCACAGCGACACGAGTCGGCCTCTTCGTAGTCCGATGCGCCGCATTACTAGCCAGTGCGGTTTCCGGGCGTCCTCAGAGCGTATAGCCCCCTACCGGGACACCATTAGTTCCGGCGACTGGAGCGAAGGGAAGCGGCCGCTGCCCCCGGCCGCTTCCTTTCTTTTTGGGGCTCTTTTCTTTTTGGGGCTCTTTTCTGTGCCGACGTGACCCACTCCCAGCCATCCCAGGTGTCGCATGGTTTCTGTGATGACGGGCCGGTTCTGTTAGCGGAGGGCGTGGAGGAGGGACTCGAGAAGGGCGGGGTCC
>DATADF010000039.1:0-6334 GCA_036258695.1 Actinomycetota bacterium | reverse complement strand
GAGTCTCGGTGCGCCAGTTCTCGGATGTCTCTCTGCTAGACACGTCTACTCCGGTTGCCGTCGACGGTTAGGGCCTCAGTATGGTGGAAAACAAGTCGCAGCTGCGACCTTTAGAGCAGCTTCTCCTGATCTCCCTCTTCGGATTCACCAATAACCAACGCCAGCGATGAGACCGTCGCGCCCTCGGTGACGTTCATCACACGCACACCGGTGGCGGGTCGCCCCTGACGCGAGATCGTGTTGACCGCCATACGAATGACGACGCCGTCGTCGGAGATCAAGAACACTTCGTCATCTCCTCGAACGACACACGCGCCGACGATCATGCCGCGCGGTTTGGTCAGCTTGGCCGCGATCACGCCCTTGCCTCCGCGTCCCTTGCGGGGGAACTGACCCAGCTTTGTCCTCTTCCCGTACCCGTACTCGGTGACGATAAGCAGCTCCGCCTCTTCCTCGACGACATCACAAGAAACCACCTCGTCGTCGGCGTCTAGGCGGATCCCGATGACGCCGGTTGCAGTCCGGCCCATGGGACGCACTTTCTCTTCGGAGAAGCGAATCGCCTTGCCCTTGCGTGTGATCAACAAGACATCGTTCTTGCCCGATGTTGGCCGGACTCGCACGACCTCGTCGCCATCGCGCAGGTTGAGGGCGATGATCCCCTCGCGACGCGATGAGTCGTACTCCCGGAACAATGTCTTCTTGACCATTCCGCGCTTCGTCGCGATCAGTAGGTACCGATAGGTCTCGTAGTCGCGCGTGTCGATTACCGCGGCGACCCGATCGTCCGGTCGCATAGGCACCACGTTGACGACCGCGGTTCCCCGGGCGGTCCGCTCACGCTTGGGTATTTCGTGCGCCTTCAACCGATACACACGACCCGTGTTGGAGAAGAGCAGCAGATACGAGTGGGCCGTCGTCGTGATCAGGTGCTCGACGATGTCGCCTTCCTTGAGGCTCGCGCCCTTCACACCCTTGCCGCCTCGTCCCTGGCGCCGATACGCGTCGAGGGGAACGCTTTTCACGTAGCCGTCGCGCGAGACGGACACGACCAGGTCGTCGTCCGCGATCAGGTCCTCGATATCGAATTCGCCTTCGTCGGGAACGAGCTTCGTTCTGCGTTCGTCGGCGAACTTCTGACGAATCTCCTTCATTTCCTCCGCGATCAGAGATCGCAGCCGAGTGGGATCCTTCAGGATCGCCTTCAGCTCTTTGATCGTCTTCTGGAGCTCGGCATGCTCCTCGCGGATCTTGTCCTGCTCGAGAGCGGTCAGACGACGTAGCGGCATGTCGAGGATGTGCTGGGCCTGCACCTCGCTGAGCCTGAAGCGGACCATGAGTCCGGTGCGCGCTTCTTCAACGTCGGCCGCGGCGCGGATCAGCGCCACGATGTCGTCGATGTGATCGAGGGCGATTATGAGGCCCTCGAGGATGTGAGAACGCTCCTCGGCCCTGCGCAAACGGAAGCGTGTACGCCGAGTGACGACCTCGACCTGGTGAGTGATGTACTCGCCGATCACTTGGGCCAAATTGAGCGTCCGCGGCACGTTGTCGACGAGCGCCAGCATGTTCACGGCGAAGTTGTCTTGGAGCTGCGTGCGCTTGTAGAGCTGATTGAGAACGATGTTCGGAATCGCGTTCTTCTTTAGCTCCAGGACGACGCGCATCCCCTTGCGCGAGGACTCGTCACGTATGGCCGAGATGCCTTCGATCTTCCGGGCCTGAACGAGCTCGGCGATCTTCTCCTGCAGCCTGGCCTTGTTCACCTGGAAGGGAAGCTCCGTGATCACGATGCGTGGGCCACGCGGCCCTTCCTCGACCTCGCAGACCCCCCGCATCTTGATGGTGCCCCGTCCGGTCCGGTACGCCTCTTCTATGCCCTGCCGACCGAGCACCAGGCCCCCGGTTGGGAAGTCGGGGCCGGCGACATGCCTCATCACGGCCTTCAGCATCTTCTCCTCGGACTCTGCCAGCGCGGGGTTCTCGAGAACCTCCACCGCCGCATCAATCACCTCGCCGAGGTTGTGAGGCGGAATGTTCGTGGCCATACCGACCGCGATTCCCAGCGATCCATTGACCAACAGGTTGGGG
Source organism: Actinomycetota bacterium (assembly GCA_036258695.1). GTDB lineage: Bacteria > Actinomycetota > CADDZG01 > CADDZG01 > WHSQ01 > DATADF01. The sequence goes on along the minus strand of DATADF010000039.1, from coordinate 4,243 downwards.
AAGCGCGCCGGCAGGACGAGCGGCTCGACTGTGTCTCCGTCGTACGTCGGGCCGAAGTCGACGGTGTCCTCGTCGATCCCGCGCAGCATCTCCATCGCCAAACGGGACAGTCGTGCCTCGCTGTAACGCATCGCGGCCGCGGGATCGCCGTCGACGGAGCCGAAGTTGCCTTGGCCGTCGATCAACGGAGCGCGCGTAGTGAAATCCTGCGCCAGGCGGACCATGGAGTCATAGATCGCTTGGTCCCCGTGCGGGTGGAACGTCTTCATGACCTCGCCGACCAATGCAGCCGACTTCCGGTGGCGTTGATCGGGACGCAACCCGGATTGCAGCGCGGCGTACAGGATTCGGCGAACGACCGGCTTCAATCCGTCCCGAACATCGGGCAGGGCCCGGGACACGATGACCGACATCGCATATTCGAGGAAGGAGTACTGGACCTCCTCCTCGATCGTGATCTCGTCGGTCCCTGTCCCCAAGGGGCCGTCGGGCGGCAGCTTGTCTTGGAACGGTTCTTTGTCGGCCATGGCTACAGACTCAGATGTCTAGGAAGCGGACGTCTTTCGCATTGCGCTGAATAAAGGTCTTCCGGGCGTCGACGTCTTCGCCCATCAGCGTGGAGAACAATTCCTCGGCGAGAGCCGCGTCCTCCATCGTCACGCGCAACAACGTTCGGTTCGCGGGGTCGAGGGTTGTATCCCACAGCTCTTCCGCATTCATCTCACCCAAACCCTTGAAGCGTTGCGGCTCAATTCGGGCACCGTTCTGACCGAGCCTGTAAGCCTCCAGCTCCGCGTCGTTCTTGAAGTAGTGCACCTTTCCCTTGTACGTGAGCCGGTAGAGAGGGGGCTGCGCCACATAAACGTAGCCCGCGTCGATCAGCTCGGGCATGTAGCGGAAGAAGAACGTGAGAAGCAGTGTCTTGATGTGCGAGCCGTCGACATCGGCGTCGGCCATCGACACGATTTTGTGATAGCGGCACTTGCCGAGGTCAAACTCCTCGCCGATACCGGTGCCGATCGCAGTGATTATGGCGAGGATCTCTTTGTTCTCGAGGATCTTCGACAGACGGGCGCGCTCGACGTTGAGGATCTTGCCTCGCAACGGCAGGACGGCTTGGAACTCTCTAGCGCGCGCCGTCTTTGTCGTTCCGCCGGCCGAGTCACCCTCCACGATATAGAGCTCGGCCTCGCTGGGATCGCCCGTCTGACAATCCGCGAGCTTTCCCGGAAGTGCCGTCGACTCCAGAAGCGACTTTCGCCGCACGAGATCGCGCGCCTTGCGGGCCTCGAGACGCGCCTGCTGCGCGGCCAGCGCCTTGTTACAGATCGCACGCGCCTCGGCGGGATGCTCCTCCATGAACTCGGCGAAGCGTTGGTTCATCGAGGTCTCCACGAAAGACCGGATCTCCGTGTTGCCCAGCTTGGTCTTGGTCTGACCCTCGAACTGTGGGCTTTTCAGCTTCACGGACACGATCGCCGTCAGCCCCTCGCGCGTGTCCTCCCCAACGAGTGCCTCGTCCTTCTCTTTGAGGAGACCCTTGGACCGGGCGTAGGAGGTAATGACGCGGGTTAAGGAGCGACGGAACCCCTCTTCATGCATTCCGCCTTCATGCGTGTTGATGTTGTTCGCAAAAGTGAATACCGACTCGGTGAACGCCGACGTCCACTGCATGGCGATCTCGAGTTCGTGCTTGTCCTCTTTGGCCTCGAAGTACACGATGCGGTTGTTGACCGCGTCCCGGGAGCCGTTGAGATGCTTAACGAAGTCGACGATCCCGCCGGTGTAACGGAAGACTTCCTTGTGCTCGGGCTCAACGCGCTGATCGATCAACTGCATCTCGAGGCCCTTATTCAGGAACGCCATCTCACGCAGTCGCTGCACGAGCGTGTCGAACTTGAATTCGCGCTCGTCGGTGAAGATCTGCGGGTCCGGCCAGAACGTCACCGTTGTCCCGGTGCGCTTGGCCGGTTTCACCGCCTTCAACTTGGCCAGCGGCTTCCCGCGTTTGTATTCCTGGCGCCATAGCTTTCCGTCGCGCACGACCTCGACGATCAAGCGCTCCGAAAGAGCGTTGACGACCGATACGCCGACCCCGTGCAGGCCACCGGAAACCTGGTAGCCCTTGCCTTCGAACTTGCCGCCGGCATGCAGCGTCGTGAGTACGACCTCGACGGCGGGCTTACGCTCGCCCTTGACGATGTCGACCGGGATTCCACGTCCGTTGTCGCTCACTCGGCAACCGCCGTCGGCTAGGAGTTCCACCACGATGCGGTCGCAGTACCCCGCCATGGCCTCGTCTACGGCGTTATCGACGACCTCGTAGACGAGGTGATGCAAACCGCGCGGCCCGGTCGAACCGATGTACATCCCGGGACGTTGACGGACCGGCTCGAGCCCCTTTAGGACTGTGATGTCCTGCGCGGTGTAGGAACCCTTTCCGCGCGCTTTTACTTGGGGAATCGAGTCTTTACGCGCGCTCAACTGCCCGACCTCTTCGTAGGGGGAAGAGAGGTCGGGCGGGCGCGCAGAGCCCACTCAAAGACCCCTGGATTCATGCACAAATTATAGCATTTACCAGGTCTTTTCCCGTCTCTACACGCGCCGCGAAAAGGCGCGCGAAAGCGTCTCTACTGGGGTCGGCGCGACCAGGCACGCCGCGCGCCTTCAAGTGCCGAAACCGGGTCGCGCGACACGTTCTCATCGCGTCTGCGTGGCTGCAGGGGCGGTGGCGACGTCGCCTGACTCGTGGACCGCTTAACCGGCGCGGCCTCCGGCGCCGTCCACACTTTGATCGCACGAATCACCTCGTGCCCGAACATCCGATTGGCCTCACTGCGTATGTGTTCCGTGAGATATCCGAGCTCCGTTGCCCATACGGGTGAATCGGTTCGAATACGTAACACGCCGCGCTTTAGTGACGATGGGCGCGCGTGGCGCGCCACATCTTCGCCGACGACCGATTCCCACTCGCGCCACAACTTTGCGGTCTCAACTGGGTTGTCCAGGCCGAGCGCGCCGCCCATCGAAGCCAGAACATCGCGAAGGCGGGTCGGCCAATCCGAGGTCTCGCTCATTGCGATGCGACGGACCCAGCCTCAACCTGCAAGATACGCGCGGAGCTCAACGACGCCTGGTCCAAACGCTCGGTCGTGCTTATCAAGATCTGCCCGCCGCCACGCACGGCGGAAGTCAGCCACTCGCGGCGAGATGGATCCAGCTCGCTGTAAACATCGTCGAGCAGCATGATTGGGGAGTCGCCAATAGCATCGCCGACTACTTCGTGCTCACCCAACTTCAGAGCAAGCGCGGCCGTACGTTGATCTCCTTGGGAAGCAAACTGACGTGCGTCCAGCATCGGCGCCCCCGGATCGCGGCTTGCCGGCAACTCGATTCGGAGGTCGTCGCGCTGAGGGCCAGCGAGCGATAGGCCACGCTCGATCTCGCGCGCGCGCAGCTCGCCCAACCGGCTACGCAGTCGATCCGCTAGAGCCGCGGCTTCCACTGCTTCGGGTTCGAGCAACGCCAATTGACCCTGTTGCTCATCGAGCCACGAACTGTCGTATCGGAGTACCAAGCGTCCTCCGCCGGCGAGTTCCTCGTAGCGCTTCTCGGCGTAGGGAACCAAGGCCGCTAAGGCCTCGAGCCGTGCAACGGTTAGCGCGGCAGCCGCGGCACAGAACATGTCATCCCAAACCTCGAGATTCCCGTCGAAGTCCGGCCCTTGACTGCGCGGGCCCGAACGCAGCAACGCGTTCCGCTGCCGCAGAGCGCGTTCCCATTCCCGCCGAACGGCCTCGCGGGCCGGACGCAGCTTCAATACGAGGTCGTCTAGGAACCGCCGCCGGCCTTCAGGAGATCCCTTGACCAGGCCGAGTTCGTCGGGGCCGAAGAACACACTGCATCCCAGCTCGCGCAGCAGGCGGGCGCTTGCCGGTGAGCCGTTGATTGCACTCTTGCTGCCGCGTCCAGCCCGCAACTCGAGATCTACGCGCACCGTGCGATCGCGTTTCACCACCTCGGCGTGAACCGTCGCCCGATCGCTGCCGTGGCGGATGAGATTGGACTCGCCCGGACGCGGAGATCCGAGCCCGCTCAGCAGGTAGACCGCCTCCAAGAGATTCGTCTTGCCTTGCGCGTTCCGGCCCAGGACGAGATTTATCCCCGGCCCAAGCTCGACGGTCTCGTCCGTGTAGTTGCGAAAGTCCTTTAGAACGAGACGCGCGACATGCACGACTGACTT
>DATADF010000038.1:0-20958 GCA_036258695.1 Actinomycetota bacterium | reverse complement strand
CTCCGAGGCCTCCGAGGATGACCTCTTGGTGCGCAACCGAGCCGGGCAGTCGCAAGGAGTGGATGGAGATGCCGTCAACCTCATGACCGCGCGCGGGCTCGCTCTTGTCTGCATCGTCCTTGCGAGCCCAGGGCTCCGACCGTGCCGCGTGCATGAGTTCCGCGGTTCTGAGCGACGTCCCCGACGGTGAATCCAATTTGCCTTCGTGATGGCGTCCCACGATTTCCGCTCACGAAAAATGTGGCGCCGCGAGCGCGGCGAAGTGCATCATCAGGACCGCGCCGATTGCGAAATTCGGAGCCACGAAAACATTTGCCGACGCGCCCTTTGTCCAGTCCTCGACCTCGGCGAGCGCTTCGGCTGTAAGCCCAGTCGTTCCGACGACGGCGTGTATACCGTGGTGGATGCACCAGCGGATGTTTTCCTTCACCGAATCGGGTCGGGTGAACTCGACCGCAACCTCCGCCCCCCCGGCGGTCAAAGCGTCGAGCGAATCACCGCGATCTATGCGGGCGACAAGCTCGAGGTCTTCGGCCGACTGAACCGCATCGCACACGGCACGGCCCATCCGACCTGCCGCGCCTATAACTCCGACGGAGAGCATTAGTGCCCCGACGCTAGGCGGCGTAACGGTCGAAGGCATCCTCCTCGAACGGCCCCACGACCGTGACCTGGAACTCCCGGTCTCCGAGGACGGACTCGGCGACGCGGCTGATGTCGTCTCTCGTCAAGCGATCAAATCGCGCCATCAACTCCTCGATCGAGAGGATCTCGCCGTTCGTCACCTGCTGTCGTCCCAGACGGTTCATTCGGCTGCCGGGATCCTCCGAGGAAAGCACCAAGGCACCGCGCAGATGGCCTTTGGCGCGCGCGAGCTCGGTTTCGCTGAGGCCGTCGGTCAGCACGTTCTCGATCTCCTCGCGAACGAGCTCGATCACCGTGTCGGCGTTCTGAGGTGTCGTGCCCGCGTAAACCGCAAAAGTCCCGGCATCGGCGAACAGCGACCTGTAGGAGTACACCGAGTAAGCCAGGCCCCGTTTCTCGCGCACCTCTTGAAAGAGCCGCGATGACATTCCACCGCCGAGCACGGCATCGAGCACCGCCAGAGCATGTCTGTCCTCGTGGGCACGGGGAAGTCCTTTGGTCCCGAGCACGATGTGCGCCTGCTCGGTGGGCCGCTTGTGAACGTTTACTCCCTTGCGTGGAGGCGGGGCGTCTCCCTCGCGCAGAGTGCGGCGACCGGTTGCCTCCGGCAGCAAGGACCCGACCCGCGCAACGAGATCGTCGTGATCCACGCGCCCCGCCGCGGCAAGCACGAGGTTGTTCGGGGCATAGCGCTCACGCCAGTACCCGGCTACCTGATCGCGGCTGACGTTGGAGATCGTCTCGTTGAAACCAAGGACCGGGCGGCCGAGTGGGTGGCCATCCCACATCGCTCGATAGAAGAGGTCGTGGACGAGCTCGTCGGGAGCATCCTCGTGCATGGCGATCTCTTCGAGGATCACCTTGCGCTCGGACTCGAACTCCCCCGCGTCGATCCTCGAGTTCCGGATCATGTCGGCAAGAGTCTCAAGAGCCATCGGCAGGTCCTCGTCGAGTACGCGGGCGTAATAGCAGGTGTACTCCTTGCTGGTGAACGCGTTGATGTCACCGCCGACTGCGTCAAATGCGTCGGCGATGTCTTTCGCGGAGCGCGTCTCGGTCCCTTTGAATAGAAGGTGCTCGAGGAAGTGCGATGTGCCGGCGAGGGCATCGGGCTCGTCGCGGGAACCCACATCGAACCAGAACCCGACCGAGACGGAACGCACCTCGGACATGGTCTCGCTCACGACCGTGAGCCCGGAATCGAGCGTCGTTCTTTGGAAATTCAAATGACTCTTAATCCTCCGGCTCGTGGCGCGGGGCGCGCTCCCGGCGCGGTCCGCCGCCCCGACCCGAGTCTCGTCCCCCGAAGTCGCGGCCGCCCTCACGTCGACCCCGGCCCCGGTCGCGATCGCCGTCGCGCTCCCGGCGGGGCCCCCGGTCGCCGCCCGAAGCGGCCGCGGCGCGCGCCTCCTCCAGACTCTTGCCTTGAGCAACTTGCCGCTCCAACCAGGCGACAGGCGTCAGCGAGATGCGGCCTTGTCGGTCGATGTCCGTGACCTCTACCTCGAGATGGTCGCCGACGTTGACTGCATCCTCGACCCGCTCGATGCGGGCCTCTCCCAGCTTGGAGATGTGCACCAGGCCATCGCGGTTCGGAGCGATGTTCACGAACGCCCCGAAAGCGGTCGTCTTGACCACGGTTCCCCCGTAACGCTCGCCGACTTCGGGCATCTTTGGATTGACGATCTCTTCGATCAGCCTGGCTGCCGCCTCGGCCGACTCCTGGTCCACGGAACCGATGCGCACGGTGCCGTCGTCATCGATGTCGATCTCCACACCGGTAGTCGCGGTGATCATGTTGATGTTCTTGCCCTTGGGACCGATGACTTCGCCGATCTTGTCGACCGGGATCGATACCGCCAGAACACGCGGTGCCTGAGCGGCGAGCTCGGCCCGCGGAGTGGCGATGGTCTTGTCCATCTCGCTCAGGATGTGTAGGCGCGCCGTCCGCGCCGCGCTCAGCGCGTCGCGCAAGACCGATGCGGGCACTCCGGAGATCTTGGTGTCCAACTGCAGCGCGGTCACGACGGATTCGGTGCCGGCGACCTTGAAGTCCATGTCCCCGAAGGCATCCTCATCACCAAGGATGTCGGTCAAGGGAAGGAACTTCCCACCCTCAGCGACCAGTCCCATCGCGACGCCGCCGACGTGCTTCCCGCCACGCAGCGGGACCCCCGCGTCCATGAGCGCGAGAGATGATCCGCACACGCTGGCCATCGACGTGGAGCCGTTGGACGAGAGGATCTCAGACACCACGCGGATCGCGTAGGGAAAATCGCGCTTGGAAGGGATCAGCGGAAGGACGGCCTTCTCCGAAAGCGCGCCGTGACCGATCTCACGACGCTTCGGCCCTCGCATGAATCCGGCCTCGCCGGTGGAGTACGGGGGCATGTTGTAGTGGTGCATGTAGCGCTTGGACTCCTCGAGGGAGAGATCGTCGAGCATCTGCTCCATGCGCTGCATCCCGAGCGTGGCGATCGACAGCGCCTGCGTCTCACCCCGGGTGAAGATGGCCGACCCGTGGACGCGCGGCACGACCCCGATCTGCGTCCAGATCGGGCGCACCTCATCGGTCCTGCGGCCGTCGAGGCGGACGTTCTCCTCGACTATGCGCCGGCGAACGAGCTGCTTCGTTAACGATCGGAGCGCGGCCGAGATAGCCGCCTCTTGCTCGGGAAACTCCTCCGCCAGAGCCTCGGCCACGCGCTCCCCTATCTGGGCCAGACCCGTGCGGCGCTCGCTCTTCGAGGTGACTTTGAGCTGCTCGTTGAGGGCGCTCTCCGCCTCGGCACGTACTCGCTGGAAGATCTCGTCCGTGTAGTCGACGAACAGTGGGTAGTCCGGCTGGTCACCGGAAGTCGAGCCCTTGGGCTTCCCGGCCGCATCGATGAGTTCTTGCTGCAGGGCAATGGCTTCGGCGATGAAGGTCTTCGAGTGCTCGATGCCCTCGGCCAGAAGGTCCTCGTCCGGCGCACGCGCCCCGTCCTCGATCAACTCCATGCAGTTCTCCGACGCCCCGGCCTCGATCATCATGATGTCGACCTCGCCGGCATCGTTTAGACGACCCGCCACGACCAATTCAATCGTCTCGTCGTCTTGGTCCTGGTAGGTGGGATTGGCGACCCATTCGCCGTTGATGTGCGACAGGCGCACGGCCCCGACCGGTCCCTCGAAGGGCATGTCCGATAGGCCCAGCGCCGCGGACGCTGCGTTCACGGCCAGAATGTCCATGGGGTTCACGTTGTCCACTGCGAGAGCGGTGACCACGACGTGGACCTCGTGACGGAAGCCGTCGGGAAACGACGGGCGAATCGGACGGTCGATCAACCGCGCGAGGAGCGTGGCCTTCTCGGTCGCGCGGCCCTCCCGGCGAAAGAACCCGCCGGGAATCTTGCCGGCCGCGTACATGCGCTCCTCCACGTCGACCGTGAGAGGGAAGAAGTCGCCTCCGCCTCTGGGGGCCGAAGACGTCGCGGTGGCGAGAAGCGTGGTCTCCCCTTGTTGGGCGATGACGGCCCCGCCTGCTAAGTGCGCGACGCGGCCGGTCTCGAGCCGGAATACTTTGTCGCCGATCTTTCGTTCGGCGGAATTGATCTCTGGTGCCATTTGCATCCTCCTGTGGCAAATCCATCTGTCTAGTTGGACTTCTCGACAGGAGAGGCGCCAGCCGGGTCAGTTCTCAGTGGTAAGACCACTCGCTCGCTACCGAGTGGGCTTGCGACTGATAACCGACCGCCGCCGACGGCCCCTCCGTTGGTGTTGCTTTTCTTGGTCTAGGCCGTGGCTGTCTCCTCTCGAGGGGCTAGCGACGCAGCCCCAGCTTGGCGATTAGCTCTCTGTAGCGCTCGACGTCCTTGCGCCTCAGATAGTCGAGGAGACGGCGTCTGCGACCGACCATCCGGAGCAGTCCTCGCCTGGAGTGGTGGTCTTTCGGGTGGGTCTTCAGGTGCTCCGTCAGCTCGGAGATGCGACGGCTGAGCAGGGCTACCTGCACCTCGGAAGAGCCGGTGTCGCCCGTGGTGCGGGCGTTGCCCGCGATGATCTCCTGCTTTTCTTGTGGTTGTAGACCCATGCGCGCTTTAAGAGATCCTTGCTCGATTGTGCCCCTCACAAGGGGGGCCCGGGGCGCTCATCGTAGCAGGTCAGCGCCCCCCAGCCGCCTCACGACGGTGGGCCGATGTGAGCCCTCGTCGCCTCGACATCGCGCTCCATCTGGGCGATTAGGTCCTCGGCCGAAGGGAACTTGCGTTCATCTCGTAAGCGCTTCCAAAACTCGACTCGCACCGTGGTTCCGTAGAGGTCGCCGCTGTAGTCGAGAAGGTAGGCCTCGATCTGGAGGGGGGTCTTCTCGGGATCTCCCCCGAAGGTGGGGTTGACGCCGACGTTGATCGCGGCGGCGTACCAGACGTCCTCCACCCGAGCCCGGCCCGCGTACACCCCGCGCGGCGGGATCAGGAGGCCGGCCTCGGTCGCGAGGTTCGCCGTTGGAAATCCGAGCTCCACTCCACGCCCCGCGCCTGCCGAGACGATGCCGTCGACATCGAAGCGGCGGCCCAGCAGCGTGCGAGCCAGCTCAAGGTCCGCAAGCGAGATCGCCTCCCGCACGCGGCTCGATGAGACAGGCCCGCCCGCCACATCCGTTAGGGCAACCGGATCGACGGAGAACCCGAGGTCCGCCCCGAGCTTGGCCAGTAGGTCCACATCCCCGGTCGCCTTGTGCCCGAAGCGCCATCCCTCGCCGACGAGAACAATCTCGGCTTTCAAGGTGTCGCGCAGTACCACCGACGCGAACTTCTCGGGAGGCCAGGTCGAGAACTCGCGATCGAAGGGGATCACGACGGTGGACTCGATCTCACTGGCGGCCAGCAGCTCGAGCTTGCGACCGGGCGTCGTCAACATCGGGGGGACTCTCTCCGGCCTCAAGGTCACATTGGGATGCCGGTCCCACGTAACGGCGGTCGAGCTGATCCCGCGAGCGGCCGCCGCCTCAACGGTACGGGCGATCAAAGCTCTGTGGCCGAGATGAACGCCGTCGAACGTGCCAATCGTGACGGCCGCGGGCCCAGAGGCGCGAGCTTGGTCGAGCCCCACGTAGGTGTTCATGCGGCGGTCAGCACGCGATCCGCCACCAACTCCGGGCCGCTGCGCCGGTAGACGGCGATGAGCTCCCCGGCGGAGAACAATGCAACCGCCTGGCCTTCGGCGAGATCGTCCGCGGCGGGAAGTGCGCGGCCGTGCCCGACCATGCGCGCTTGATCCTCCGAGAGGTCGAGACGCGGCATGTCACCTACGGCCGCGGCGAGCGGGAGCAGTGACTCCGGGCCGATGGACGATGGGTCCACGGCGTCGTCCTCCGTGAACCCGCCGGAGGCCGTCCGTCTCAGATCCCGCAGGAAGGCGCCACACCCAAGTCGAGCCCCGAGGTCGTGCACGAGGGTACGGATGTAGGTGCCGGCCGAGCAGGTCACCTCGAGCTCGGCGCGCGGCTCATCGCCGGGATCAAACGCGAGCAGCTCGATGTCGTAAACGACGACGCGGCGAGCAGGGCGTTCTATTTCCTCTCCGCGTCGCGCCTTCTTATAGAGACGCTCGCCGGCCACCTTGACCGCCGACACCATCGGGGGGACCTGCTCGATTTCGCCGCGGAAGTCGGCCAGAGCCGACGCGACCATCGATTCGGTTAGGTGCTCGGCAGGCGCAGTCGAGATGACCTCGCCGGACGCGTCCTGAGTGCTGGTCGTCTTTCCAAACGAAGCCGTGGCCCGATAACGCTTGGGCGCCGCCTGCGCGTACTCGAGCAATCTCGTCGCGCGCCCGACGCCGATGACGAGAACCCCGGTTGCATCCGGATCGAGGGTTCCGCCGTGCCCGACCCGCTTCGTTCGCAAGCGCACTCGGATCTGGTCCACGACGTCGTGCGACGTGATACCCGCCGGTTTGTCTACGACGATGAGTCCGTCCATCAGGCGGATTCGCGCAGCTCCGCGCGGATGGCATCCACGGTTTGCTCCACGTCCGGGGCGCTGAAGCCGGCGGCAAGCTCATGTCCGCCGCCGCCATGTTTCCGTGCAATCGCGCCTACGCTTCGAGGCCCCTTGGACCGCATGCTCACGCGATAGGCACCGTCGGGCTGCTGCTTGAACAGGGCCGCAACGTCGGCCGCCCGGGTCGATCGGATCAGATCGATCAGCTTCTCGGTCTCGTCCATCGCGACGCCGGTTTCCTCGAGATCCGACAGGGTGATCCACGAGTACACGAAGCGCTCGCCTTCGAAAAGCTTCGCTCGCTCCAGCACGTGCCCTACGAGCTTCAGATAGCCGAACGGTGACGACTCGAATACCTCTTGCGCGATCGCCGGTGCGTCCACGCCACAGGCCAGAAGGTCTGCTGCCAAGCGGAGCGTGTCGGGGGTCGAGTTCGCGTATTGGAAACGGCCTGTATCGGTGACGATCCCGGCATACAGGCAGGTCGCGATATCGCGGTCGAGCTGCACGCCCAAATCACGCAACAGCCACGCAACGAGCTCCGACGTCGACGAGGCGGTTGTCACGACGATGTTCAGCTGGCCGAACTCGTCGTTGCCCGGATGGTGGTCAACGTTGATCAAGGTTCGGCAGGCACGGGCCTGGGTTTCCACCGCGCCCAGTCGGTCCCCCGCTCCACAGTCCAGCGCGAGAAATGTGTCGGCAATGGGCAGCTTGTCCGGCTGCACCAACATCGCCGCACCGGGGAGGAACGAGTATCCGAAGGGGATTTTCACCGGCGCGGCACCCCAGGTCGGATAGACGCGTTTGCCGAGCTGTCTAAGGCCGAGCGCGGCTCCGAGGAGAGATCCCAACGCGTCGCCGTCGGGGTTGATGTGACATGCGAGCGCTATATCGCGCGTCGATCGGAGTGCGGCCAGTGTGCGATCCCAGTCGGGGGCGTCGTATCGCACTACTCGCCGTCCTCATCGTGATGGATCTTCTTGAGAAGTGTCTCCAGCCGCTGTGCCTCCTCCGGACCGTGGTCGAGCTGGAACGTGAGTTCCGGTGTGTACTTCAGCCTCATCTCGTGACCGAGCTCGGAGCGAAGATGAGGCGTGGCGCTCTTGAGACCCGCGATCGAGTCCTCCTGCTCGGCCTCTGTACCGAGAACGCTGACGAAGACGCGAGCCGAACGGAGGTCGGGCGTCATCCTGACCGCCGTCACCGTCACGAAACCTACACGCGGGTCCTTGAGCTCCTGAATCAGCTCGCCCAGCACCTGGCGAGCCAACTTCTGGACCTTCTCGACTCTTTGAGTCACAGATCCTCCAGCGCCAGCACATCGATACTTCGATCGACGATCTCGGCACCATCTATAGCGAGCCTGCCGATTGTCTTCTCGACCTCCTGCAAGACCTTGCGACAGTGACCGCCGGACTCCGCGACACATGTGACTCCGAGGGCCGCTCGTTGCCACAGGTTCTGATACTCGACCTCGGCAATCGACACGTTGAAGCGCGGCCGTATCCCGGCGGTGACGGAGCGCAGGACCTGTCGCTTGTCCTTGAGCGACCCGCTTGCCGGAATGAACAGCTCGAAGCGGGCTATTCCGATGAACACGGGCTGCGCCTGCGTTTAGCGCGCGACCTCTTGTACTTCGAACGCCTGGATGAGGTCGCCTTCCTTGATGTCCTGGAAGCCCTCTAGTCCTATGCCGCATTCGAATCCGGCCGCGACCTCGCGCTGATCGTCCTTGAAGCGGCGCAACGACGCGATTGTGGTCTCGTAGACGACTGTTCCGTCCCGCACCAGACGCGCCCGAGAGTTTCGGCGGATGACGCCGTCAAGCACCATGCAACCGGCGACCAGGCCCAACTTGGGGACCCGGAAGGTAGCCCGGACCTCGGCCTGTCCCAAGGGCACCTCGCGCGTCTCCGGGCCCAGAAGCCCGCGCGCGGCATTCTCGATGTCCTGCACCGCCTGATAGATCACCCTGTAGGTGCGGATGTCGACGCCGTTTTCCTCCGCCAGCACGCGCGCCTGCGCATTCGGCACGACGTTGAAACCAATCACGATGGCATTGGACGCCTGGGCCAGCGTCACATCGTTCTCTGTGATCCCGCCGGCCCCCTTGCGCAAGATGTTCAAACGCACGAGGGACTGGTCGAGCTTCCCGAGCTGATCGTCCAAGGCCTCCACGGATCCTTGGGTATCCGCTTTCAACAAGAGGTTGAGCTCGGGGACCTCACCCTCGCGCGTTGCGGCCAGAAGCGTCTGTAGTGAGACGGATCGCTGCGCGACGAGTTCTGCCTCGCGGCGATGGTGCTCCCGCTCCATCGCGATGCGACGGGCATCGCGCTCGTCGTTCAACACCCGGAACTCGTCGCCGGCTTCGGGAAGCGACTGCCAGCCGAGGACTTGAACGGGCTGGCCCGGCTTGACTGCTATGACCTTGTTTCCGTTCTCATCGAGCATTGCGCGCACTCGACCCCATGCGGCGCCGGCGAGGATCGCGTCCCCGGGTCGCAGAGTGCCCTTCTTTACGAGAACGCTGGCGACCGGCCCTCGACCCTTATCCAGGTGGGCTTCGATGACGACCCCGCGGGCCTCGGCCTCCGGATTGGCCTTCAGATCGAGTTGCACGTCGGCCGTGAGGAGGATCATCTCGATCAACGCATCCAGATTTGTGCGTTGCTTAGCGGACACATCGACGTAAACCGCTTCCCCGCCCCATTCCTCCGGCATCAATCCGTGATCCGACAGTTGCTGACGGACGCGTGTGGGATCGGATTCCGGCTTATCGATCTTGTTTACCGCCACAACGATCGGTACGCCGGCTGCGCGCGCATGGTCGATGGCCTCAACCGTCTGAGGCATGACGCCGTCGTCGGCGGCGACGACAAGCACCGCGACGTCGGTGACCTGCGCGCCGCGCGCACGCATCGCTGTGAATGCTTCGTGTCCCGGAGTATCGATAAAAGTGACTTCGCGACCGTCGTGTCGGACCCGGTAGGCACCGATTGCCTGCGTGATGCCGCCGGCCTCACCCGCGGCCACGTTGGTCCTGCGAATCGCATCGAGGATCGCCGTCTTTCCATGATCGACGTGACCCATGACGGTGACAACCGGAGGCCGCGGCTCCAGAGCACCTTCGTCCTCGGGCTCTTCGGATACGTCCTCCGCCTCTTCCTCGTCGAGGCCGGGATCGACGATATGCACCTCGACGCCGAGCTCGTCCGCGACCAGAACTAAAGCCTCGTCGCTCATCGACTGGGTAACGGTCACCATCTCGCCGAGGCCGAGCAGCAATTTCACGATCTCTGCCGGCGAGCGCTCGAGCTTCGCGGCAAAGTCCTGCACGGTGATGCCGCGATGAACGCGCACGGGGCCGCTCGGCGGTGGCGGAGCGACTTCTTGCTCCACGGGATGCGGCTCGGGCTCCGCGGTCGCCGCGGCCTTCCCTTTCTTCTTGGTCGGACGGGCAACCGGCGCGGCCTCCTGCACCGGCTCCGGTTCGGGCGCCGGCTCTGCGGGCGCGGGCTCCGGCGCCGGCTCTGCGGGCGCGGCGCTCTCGGCTGCCGCGGTCGGCGCGCCGTTGCCCAGCTCTGTTCGGAGGCGCGCGGCGAGGTCCTCGTCGATGCTCGACGAGTGGCTCTTGACCGGGTGCCCGATCGATTCGAGATGCGCGAGCACCTCTTTGGAGCTGAGCCCCAGCTCTTTAGCGACCTCGTGGACGCGCGGCTTAGCCATCAGCTGCCCTTGACCTCGCTCGGCTCCTCGGCAACTGCACCTGCAGCGGATCCATCCAACTCGGCAGCGGGGGCCGGCGGGGCGGCGGGTCCATCGCCCGAAGCCTCGGCAGCGCCGACTTGATCCTCGGCGGTCCCTTCGGTTGCCTCTTCCTCCGCGGGGCGCTCGACCTCCTTGCGGGCCTGAGACTCCGACTTGATGTCGACCCGGAGGCCGGTCAGTCGCGCGGCTAAACGCGCGTTTTGCCCTTCCTTGCCGATCGCCAACGACAGCTGGTAGTCAGGCACGATCACCAATGCCGTCTGGCCGTCGGCGGCGATCTGAACGTCTTTGACCTTCGCGGGAGAGAGCGCGTTTGACACGAACTCGCGGCCATCCTCGGTCCATTTGATTATGTCGATCTTCTCGCCGCGCAGCTCGTTCATGACCATTCGAACGCGGGATCCCTTTGCGCCCACACACGCCCCCACCGGATCCACATTCCGGTCATGTGACACCACGGCAATCTTGGAGCGGTGCCCGGGCTCGCGCGCCACGGCCTTGATCTCGACCACCCCATCGAGGATCTCGGGGACCTCGAGCTCGAACAGACGCTTGATGAGCCCCGGGTGAGTGCGGGACACGATGATCTGGGGGCCGCGGGATGACTTACGGACTTCGACGATGTAGGCCTTCAAGCGCGCGCCGTGTTCGTAGCGCTCGTGCGGGATCTGCTCTGAGGGAGGCATAAGAGCCTCGGTCTTGCCGAGGTCCAGAATCGTGTAGCGGTGGTCGTGCTGCTGCACGATGCCGGTGACGATGTCCCCCTCGCGGCCGGCGTATTCGCCAAACGTTATGTCTCGCTCCGCCTCCCGAAGCTTCTGCAACATCACCTGCTTGGCGGTCTGGGCCGCGATGCGCCCGAAGTCCGCGGGGGTGTCCTCCCACTCGCGCAGCACCGTCTTCTCTTCCGTCTCGGGATTGATCTCGATCTCTTGGGCGTAGACCGTGACGTCCCCATCGGGGTTGATCACGGCGCGGGCATCACGCGTCTCGAGGTCGGCGCCGGTCATCCTCAGGTAGGCCGACGCGAGTGCGTTCTCGAGCGCGCTGAGAGAGGTCTCGTATGCGATGCCCCGTTCGCGCTCGAGGTCGCGCAGCGACTCCAGAGGAATGCGCATTGCTCTATTTCCTCCCGGCCTGTGGAGAGCGGTCCTGCCACTCGAAGACCGTCCGGGCGGATTTGATGTTCGAGAGCATCACGCGCTGTGACCCTTCGTCGCCCTCGACGACCACATAGTCCGGACCGGCATCGGAGATGACGCCGTCGATGCGATGTGAGCCCGTTCGCTGGTCCGGGTCCTTGGTCTTCAGGACGACGCGCGACCCCACGCTGCGCGCGAAGTGATCGGCAGAGCGCAGGTTTCTCTCGAGGCCCGGCGACGACACCTCGAGGGTGTAGCGGCCGGCAATCGGGTCCCGTAGATCGAGACCGCGCGAGATCTCCTCCGAGACCTCGGCAACCGTGTCTAGGTCAATCTGGCCCGGCGGATCGGCATCGACGTAGACGCGCACCACCGCACGCCCCGGCGCCCCCGCCATCTCGACATCCCACAGCGTGAGAGCGCGACGGCGCGCGACGGCGGTGGCGAGGTCTTTGACCTCCTCCAGCGCGCTCACCCACCCTCCTAATGCCGGTCACAGCCGACAAAACGAAGCCCCTCACGTGCGAGAGGGGCTCGGTGCCAAATAGTCCTCACGTTCTAGAAAACGGTCTGCGATTTGCCTAAAAGTCCTGCTCAGCGCAGGGATTCACTTTACCACGAACGGCAGTCGGTCCCCTCCGAACGCGCTCGTCAGGAGCCGCGTATAGACGGCTCGATCAGAGTTGGGGTACGCCGCGCGGCTCCCTTCACGACGACACGCCCGTCGCCTCCATCGTCGGCTTGGCCGGCCCGGATCTCGGCCCCTACGCGTTGGGCTTCCTCGATCAACGCGTCCACGAGCTTGTCGCGCGGCACCCAACCGATCTGGCGCCCCTTCGAGAACAACAGGCCACGTCCGGGTCCGGCCGCGATTCCAATGTCCGCGTCGCGCGCTTCGCCGGGTCCGTTGACCTCGCACCCCATCACCGCGATCTGCATGGGCGGCAGATCGAGCTTTTCGACCGCGGCCTCCACTTCTTTTGTCAAGGCGAAGACGTCGAGTTCAGCGCGTCCGCACGAGGGGCAGGCGACGAGATCGAAGGTGTCGGCCCTCAGCCCGAGAGCGTTCAGAATGTGCTTACCAACTTTGACTTCCTCCACCGGCTCGGCGGTCAGCGAGACCCGGATCGTGTCGCCGATCCCCTCGGACAAGAGCGTCCCTATTCCGATGGTCGACTTGACGATCCCCTGCGGAGGGGGACCCGCCTCCGTAACACCGAGATGGAAGGGGACGTCGGTCTGGGTCGCAAGCTTGCGGTATGCCTCGATCATCTCGGTCACATTCTGGTGCTTCACGGACACCTTGATGTCTCTGAAGCCGTGCTCCTCCAGCAAACCGATCTCGTGCAGCGCGCTCTCGACGAGGGCGTCCGCGGTGGGTCTGCCGTACTTCGCAATCAGCGTTTTGTCGAGCGATCCCGCGTTTACTCCGACTCTGATGGGAACTCCGCGCTCCGAGGCCGCATCGGCCACTTCTTTCACGTGCTTGGGGTTGCGCATGTTTCCGGGATTAAGCCGCAATCCGTGCACGCCGGCCTCGAGGGCGAGCATGGCGAGACGAACCGAGAAGTGGATGTCGGCGACGATGGGCACACCGCCCTCTCTCACGATCTCGGGCAGGGCACGTGCGTCGGCCTCGTGCGGGACGGCCACGCGGACGATGTCCGCGCCTTGAGTTGCGAGCTCGTGGATCTGGATGAGGGTGGCCTGAACGTCCTCGGTCTTCGTGACCGTCATCGACTGGATCGATACAGGCGCGTCGCCACCGACGGCAACCGAACCGACCTTTATCTGGCGAGTATGGCGGCGCGTGGTCATGGCGATCAGAACGGACTTCTAAGCGGCCGCGCGAGGTCCAGATAGAGGATCGCGAGGAACAGCAGCACGAAGAACGAGATCACTATGGCGGCGAGGGGGATCAACTTCCTGACGTCGACCGTGCGACCGGTGAGCCCTTCGTAGGCGAGGACGGCGAGGTGGCCACCGTCGAGTGGCGGCAGCGGAAGGAGGTTCATGATCCCGACGAAGATCGTCAGCTGCACGATGAGACCGAGAAATCCAAGGATGTTGCCCTGTTGTACGGCCTGCCCTGCGATGCGCCCGATGCCCACGGCGCCGACGGGTCCCTCGAGGTCGCGTTCCCCCTCTCCCGACAATGCCGACCACAGCCGGCCGTCGAACACGGGCGTGAAGACATCATCGATCTGAGTGAACAGGTCACCCGTGAGGTCCCACGTGTACCTGCCCGCCTCGCCCAGGGCACCGAAGAGATCTTTGCGGTCGAAGAAGAGCTGGGGGCCGACGCCGAGATATCCGATCACACGCTCCCCGGATCGCAGGCTACGCAGCTGCCCGTTCGGCGGCGCGTAAGCAAGCCGGCGCTCCTCGGCATCGACGATCACCTTGCCCAGTGCCACGTCGAGCTCGACCAACTCACCGTCACGAGCGACCGTGAACGTCGCCGTCTCTCCCGGGTTTGAGCGGATGAAATTCAAGATTGGGTCCCACCGGTCCACCGCGCGCCCATCTATAGCCACTATTCGATCCCCCACCTCAAGACCGGCGGCCACTGCTGCAGACGGCTGTCCCTCGATCCGCGGATCCACGTACTGCACTTCGTTCGTGGCGCGATCCGTGGGAAACCCAATCGCCATAGACGCAATCGTGAGGACTACGAAGGCCAGCACCCAATGCGTGGCGGAGCCCGCCGCCAGGAGGATCGCGCGCTGCCACTTGGGCTTGTTCGGATAGGAACGCGGTTGGTCCTCCGGGGGTACCTCCTCGTACGGGCTCATCCCGATGATCTTCACGAAGCCTCCGGCTGGAATCGCTTTGATCCCGTACTCGGTCTCACCGCGTCGAAACGACCACACGGTCGGGCCGAAGCCGACGAAGAATTTCGTGGCTTTGAAACCGAACAACTTCGCCACGATGAAGTGGCCTGTCTCGTGAATCATCACGACCGTGAGGATCGCGAATATGAACAGCAGGACGCCCAGACTCATCTGCTCACGACCTCGGGCTCCGAACTCTGTAGCGACTCGGCTACTTGCGCGCGCGCCCACGCGTCTGCCCGCTCGACGTCCTCGATCGTAGTTACGTGGTGCACATCGTGGGCATCGAGGACGGATGCGACGAGCGGTATCAGCTCGGTGAAGGCAATGCGTCGTTCCAGAAACGCCTGCACCGAGACCTCGTTGGCTGCATTGAGAACAGCGGGCGCCGAGCCACCCAGCCGACCCGCGCGGTAAGCCAGCTTGACTGCGGGCCAGCGCGAATCGTCCAGCTCCTCGAACGTGAGGTCGTCCGCGGTGGCGAGGTCGAGCGGCTCGACCAGACTGGGCCATATATCCGGAGTGCATAGCGCGGCCTGTATGGGCAGTCTCATGTCGGTGGTCGCCGCGTGCATGAAGAGAGATCCGTCCACCATCTGCACGATTCCGTGGACCAAGCTCTGCCGGTGAAGCAAGACGTCGATCCGGTCGTAAGGCACACCGAATAGATAGTGCGCCTCGATCACCTCGAGGCCCTTGTTCATGAGCGTCGCGGAGTCGATCGTGATCTTCGGTCCCATCGACCAAGTCGGATGCGCGAGGGCTTCCTCCGGAGTCACCGAGTCGAGATCGCCGTGTTCCCTCAACGATCCCCCGGATGCCGTGAGGATCACCTTCTCGACCGTGGCCGGGTGGCGCCCAGCGAGACATTGCGCCAGGGCCGAATGCTCGGAGTCGACGGGAACGATCGTTCCCTCGCCCGAAGCGGCGGCGGCCCGGCAGACCTCGCCGCCCGCGACCAGACTCTCCTTGTTAGCCAAGGCCAGTGTCCTGCCGGTTTCGAGCGCGGCAACCGAGGCGCGCAACCCGGCGGCGCCCACGATGGCGTTGAAAACGATGTCTGCTTCCTCTAGTTGCGCGTACTCGACTGCGGCATCGACACCCAAACCGATGCGACCGATCCCAAGCTCGGCGGCTTGGCGCTCGAGAGCCGCGCCGTCGCTGCCGGCAACCAAGGCGATGGCCTCGAAGCGGTCCGGGAACGACTGGATCACTTCGAGCGCTTGGCGACCGACCGAGCCTGTGGAGCCGAGCACGACTACGCGCCGCGGCCATGTTGGTCTCACCACTCGATTCTCACACGCCGCGCGCGCTCAGAATGTCAGAAGTCGTGCGTCAGACCGCGACGAAGCGAAGATAGAGCGCAGCCGCCGGAGCGCAAAAAATGATTGCATCCAGACGGTCGAGAAAGCCGCCATGTCCCGGCAACAGCCGGCCGGAATCCTTGATCCCGATCTCGCGTTTGGCCAGGGACTCCATCAAGTCACCCGCGGGGGCGAGCAGCCCGGCGATCCCGCCGAGCACTAGGCCGTCAGTCGTACCGAGCTCATTGACGAGACTTCCGAAAATGTAGCCGCCGAGGAGCGCGCACACGAATCCACCGACGAACCCTTCCCACGATTTCGCCGGGGAGATCGAGGGAGCCATCTTGTGTCGACCGAAACGCGTCCCGGTGAAGTACGCACCTACATCGTCGAGCGCCGTAATGAACACGTAAGCGATCAGCAGGTTCAGTCCACCGGGTGTGATCGTCAGAATCGCCGTCGCGCCTGCTCCGCCTCCCGCTATCCACGCAACACCGAGAAAGGTCCACGCGGCATCCGAGGCGGGTGATCGACCACGGCCGGGTCGGAGGGCGAGGAGCAGGGCCGCATACATGGTCACCGCCAACATCACTGCCAGAAGGCGCGGAGCCTCGAGATAGGTGACGAGAAGAAGCGAGAACCCCCCGACCAGTGCAACGGCAACACTGGGGCGGCGGCCGGAGTTCCGCAAAGCATCCATCAGCTCGAAGACCGCGAGCAAGACAACCGCCACGATGAGTACGAAGAACGCGTCGGGACCGGCGGCATAGCAGACCCCCATGAGGACAAGCAGTCCGACTGCGGTCGCGACTGCTTGAGTTAGCGAGCGACCGGAGGAAGCCGTCTTAGACCTCTGCCAGCTCGGCTTCTTTGCGCTTGAGGTTCTCGTCTATCGCGGCAATGTGCCGATCGGTCAGCGCTTGCAGGTCGCCCTCGGCGTCCCGCTCGAGATCTTCCGAGAGCAGGTGGTCCTTTCGAAGCTTCTCGAGGGCCTGCTTCGCATGGCGTCGGACGCCGCGCACGGCCACTTTGCCCTCCTCCGCGCGCAGGTGCGCGACCTTGATCAGCTCCCTGCGCCGCTCCTCGGTCAATTCGGGGAAGGCAAGCCGCACCACCGTTCCGTCGTTGTTCGGCGTGACGCCGAGATCCGACGCCAGGATCGCTTTCTCGATCGCGGAGATTGAGTTCGGGTCATAGGGAGCGATTACCAGAAGACGCGGCTCCGGCACCGACAAGTTGGCCAGCTGATTGATCGGCACCTTCGTGCCGTAGTAATCGACCGTGATGCGATGAAGCAAGTTGGGTGTGGCTCGGCCGGAGCGGATAGATGCGAGCTCCTCGAGATTGACCGACACGGCCTTCTGCATCTTGGTTTCGGCCTCGAGCAGAATGGCGTCTTTGTCCCGCTGGTTCTCTTGGTCCGCCAAGCAGACCTCCTTGTCCCTGCTTCCTAGCTCTCGGCTGCGGAGTGTACGAGCGTGCCCACGTCCTCTCCCGAGAGCACACGCACGATGTTTCCCAGCTTCAGGCTGAAGACGATGATCGGGAGGCGATTGTCCATGCACAGAGAGATCGCCGTGGAGTCCATGACTTTGAGGCCCCGGTTCAGCACCTCGATATAGGAGAGCGAGTGGAACAACTTCGCGTCGGGGCTAACCACGGGATCGGAGTCGTAGACGCCATCCACCCGTGTGCCCTTCAGGATCGCCTCTGCGCCGATCTCCAAGGCCCGGAGTGCCGCGGTCGTGTCGGTCGAAAAATAGGGATTCCCCGTACCGCCGGCAAAGATCACGACACGGCCTTTCTCCAGATGGCGAATAGCGCGGCGGCGAATGTACGGCTCGGCGAGCTCCTGCATCCAGATGGCCGTCTGCACGCGAGTTTGGACGCCCTCCTTCTCGAGCGCGTCCTGGAGCGCCAAGGCATTGATGATCGTCGACAACATGCCCATGTAGTCGGCCGTCGTTCGATCCGTACCTTGCGCTGAGGCCGAGAGCCCGCGAATGATGTTGCCACCCCCGATCACGATCGCAAGTTCTGTGCCGAGGTTGCGCGCATCGGCCACTTGGCGCGCCAGCGAAGCGACGATCCGCGGGTCGATGCCGAAGCCGTGCTGAGGATCGGCGAAAGCCTCCCCCGACAGCTTCAGCAGCACCCGCCTGTATTTCGGTGTCGCCGCGACTTCCCCGGCCACGTCTCTTATCCCTCTCCCTCGCCGACCCTGATCCGGCAGAACCGACCGATCGAGATGTTCTCCCCCATCGATCCTTTGGCCTCGTCGATCAGGTTTCCAATCGTCTTGGATTTGTCCTGAATCCATTCCTGGTCGTAAAGGACGCGGTCCTTGTAGAAGGACTCGAGCTTGCCCGCGACGATCTTCTCGATCACTTGCTCGGGCTTTCCGGAGTCGCGCGCCTGCTTGGCATAGATCGCGGACTCCTCGTCGATCTCCGACTGTGGGACCTCCTCGCGGGTCGTCCAGGACGGATCGGCAAACGAGATGTGCATCGCGATGTCCTTGGCCAGCCGCTCGAATCCCTCGGTCTTCGCCACGAAATCGGTCTCGCACTTGAGCTCGAGCAAGACGCCCAGTTTCGGCGGGTAGTCCGGCTGCGGCTTGTGCAGATAGGTGTAAACGATGCCCTCCGACGTCGCCCGGCCGGTCTTCTTGGCCGCGTCCGCGAGTCCTTTCTCGCGCAGGATTCGCTTGGCCGCCTCCAGGTCGCCACCGGATTCGGCGAGAGCCTGCTTGCAGTCCATCATCCCTGCACCGGTCATCTCCCGCAGGGCCTTCACGTCTTTGGCGCTTATCGCGCTTGTCTCAGCCATCTTCGCTCTTCTCCTTGTTGGCTTGCTTCTTGCTCGCGTCGGTTCCGGAAGCGTCGGTGCCGGTCGCGTCGGTTCCGCGCGCTGCTTTCTCGGCTTCCTCCTCGGCCTCTAGCTGGAGCTCCCACTCCGCCTTCGGCTCCTCCGCCGCGCCGGGCAGGATCTCCGTCCGGGTGCGCACAGTGCCGTCGCCGGTCTCCTCGATTCCCTCCGGACGCATGGAATTCCCCTCGATGACTGCATCGGCGATGATCCGAGTCAGCAGGGCCCCGGAACGGATTGCGTCGTCGTTCCCAGGTATCGCGTAATCGACCTCGTCAGGATCGCAATTTGTATCCAGGATCGCCACGATGGGGATCCCCAGCTTGTGGGCTTCGCGCACCGCGATCTCCTCTTTCTTCGTATCGAGGATGAACACGGCCTCAGGCGGACGCTCCATGGCCCGCAGGCCCTCGAGATTGCGACGTAGCTTCTCGTGTTCGTGACGGAGCCGCAGCCCTTCCTTCTTCGGCAGGGAGTCGAGGGAACCGCTCTCGATCATCTCCTCGAGCTCGCGCATGCGACGGATGCGCTCGTGGATCGTCCTGAAGTTCGTCAACATCCCACCGAGCCAGCGGAAGTTCACATAAGGCATCCCGCAGCGCTTGGCCTGCTCCTCAACCGCGTCCTGCACCTGCTTCTTCGTCGCGACGAAGAGGATCGTTCCGCCACCCGCGACCGTGTCACGGACGAATTTGTAGGCGCGCTCGATTCCCGACATCGTTTGGTGCAGATCGAGGATGTAAATGCCGTTTCTCTCCGTAAAGATGAATCGCTTCATCTTCGGATTCCAACGGCGTGTCTGGTGGCCGAAGTGAACCCCGGCCTCCAATAGTTGCCGCATCGTGACGACGGGCATGGTTCTGCCTCCTTCGGTTATGCCGGCCGTGGCCGGACTCGTCCGCCCGTCTACCCGGTTGTCCGGGACCGAAATCCGGCGCGCAAACGCCGGAGTGACGAGCGTGTGAATTTGGTGCTGTTGCCGCCCCAGGCTAACACCTGGGACCCGCCCCGCCCTCTAGTCGGACTGGGTTGCGTCCGAGATCTTGCCGCGTAGGGCCAGGACGGCCTTCGTATGCATCTGGCAGATGCGCGACTCGGTAACGCCGAGGACCGTGCCGATCTCCGCGAGCGTCAGTCCCTCGTAGTAGTACAGCGTCACGACGATCTTCTCGCGCTCGGGCAAACGGTTGATCGCCCCGGCGAGGATGGACTTCATCTCCTCGCTTTCGAAGTGCTCCATGGGGCTTTCGACGCGCGTGTCCTCGAGCGTATCGATAAGCGAGACGCGATCGCCCCGCTCTCCCTCTACCGACATCAGCTCGTCGAGCGCAACCAGGGAGACGTTAGAGAGCTGGACGTAGATGTGGTTGAGCTCGTCAACGGAGATGCCCATCTCGCCCGCGATCTCCGCATCCGACGGCGGACGCTTGAGCTTGTTCTCGAGACTCGTGTAAGCCTTCTCGACCTCACGCGCTTTGAAACGGACCGAGCGGGGCACCCAATCGATCGCTCGCAGTTCGTCGATGATCGCCCCGCGTATTCGGCTGATGGCGTAGGTCTCGAATTTGATGTTGCGCGACTGGTCGTATTTCTCGATCGCGTCGATCAGGCCGAAGATCCCGTACGAGATCAGGTCGGATTGTTCGATATTCGCGGGAAGGCCGACACCAACACGCCCGGCCACGTATTTCACCAACGGTGAGTAGTGGAGTATCAGCGCGTCGCGAGCTTCAGGCGCGTTGGTTCGCTTGTACTCCGCCCACGCGAGCGCGAGGCTGTCGCCGGCCTCTTCGAGGACGGTGGCTCTCGAATCGGGTTCAGGCTCGCGGATGGCTTTGCTCATATGCCGTTCTCAATCGGTCCAGTGAAACGTGGGTATAGATCTGCGTAGTCACAAGACTCTCATGCCCTAGAAGCTCCTGCACCGCGCGCAAGTCCGCTCCGCCATCCAGAAGATGCGTCGCGAACGAGTGCCGCAAGGCGTGCGGATTGGCCGGTGAGATTCCGTCGGCCCGCGCGTATCGCTCCAGGGTCGACCTCACGCTGCGTGGGCCTATCGGACGGCCACGGCTGTTGAGAAACGCAAATCCTTCGTCTCGCCCGTCGTGTCGTTCAGCCAGCAGCGGGCGCGACGCTGAGACGTAGTCGCGCAGAGCTTCCACCGCCGGGTCTCCTATGGGCACGCGGCGCTCCTTGCGCCCTTTGCCCGTTACGCGTAGAGCTGAGCCTCGAAGATCTATCTCGTCGAGACGCAAGGAGCGCCGCGTGCCCATAGGGGAGCCGGCGGTGGAAGCTCTGCGCGACTACATCTCAGGGGCGCGTCCGCTGCTGGCTGAACGACACGAGGGGCGAGACGAAGGACTTGCGTTTCTCAACAGCCGTGGCCGTCCGATAGGCCCACGCAGCG
>DATADF010000037.1:0-7201 GCA_036258695.1 Actinomycetota bacterium | reverse complement strand
CCCTGGCCAAGAACGGCTTGACCGTTAAGGCGATCGTTGCCACACACGCTCACTTCGACCATGTCATCGCCGCCGAGCGTCTGCGCGATCTCACCGGGGCCCCGTTCCACATGCACGCCGCGGACCGCCCCTTGCTGGACTGGTTTCAGGAATCCGGGCGATTCTTCCTAGGCGCCGATCTGCCTCCGCCGCCGGAGGTCGACACAGATGCCAAGGAGGGCGACAAGCTGGCCGCCGGAGAGGTGTCGCTCGAGGTGTTGCATACGCCAGGACACTCGCCGGGATCCATAAGTCTGGTGTCCGGTACCACTGTGTTCGCGGGAGACACGTTGTTCGCGGGTTCGGTCGGACGCACCGATCTTCCGGGCGGAAGCTCTACTGCCCTCGTCGAGTCGGTCCGTCAGAAACTATTTCCCCTCGGCGATGATGTCGTCGTCTATCCGGGTCATGGGCCCGCATCGACGGTGGAACAGGAACGGCGGCTGAACCCCTTTGTCGGCGAGGGCGCGCGCTTCTCGTTTCCCGACGGCTAGCCGCGTCAGTCGATGTAGGGCGGAACTCCTTGCAGCGGCACTCCGGGGTAGCGCTCGATGTCGCGCTCGAGCGTCACCTTCACATGGTCCTCGCTGCGCCCAAGACGGCGGTCGACTTCCCGGAAACCGAGCTTCTGGAGGCGACGCAACTCTCCCGCATAGCTCTTGCGTAAACCGCCTCCCGCGGAGGTGAGGTAGGCATCCAGAACGATTCTCTGAGTGACTTTCTTTTGCTTTCCTTCAGCCATGCGCGTCGCGTCCTTCTTTCAGAAAGGTTGCCGTCATTTCGTTGCAGCGTGCAACCGGCTCGATATCAGCGCGGCAGGCTAGCTGCTGCTGCAGTAACGCAGCCTAACAGCGCAGGGCAAGCACTCGGGCTGGTTCGCGTTGTTCCTAGAGCCAGTCGCGCTTTTTGAAGTTGATGTACAGCACGAGGCTGCAGAGCACCGTCAACCCGATGGCGAATAGGAAGCCGAACAGCGATTGCTCGTTGGGGATCAGCTCGAAATTCATGCCGTAGATCCCGGCGATCAGCGTGCCGACTGCAAAGATCGCGGCCCACGCGCTGAGCTTCTTGCTGGTTTCGTTCAGCGCCTCCGCGTGCTCGGCGCGTGTGAGATCCAAGATCGCCTGGGTCAGCTCGTCGACGTTGCGCACCTGCTCGCCAATCCTCGTCATGTGATCGTGTACGTCGCGGAACAGGGCCGCGGTCTCGTCGGAGAACGGTTTCTTTGTATCGGGGTCCACGATCCAGTCCAACACCCGTGAGCCCGGAAGCACGTACCGACGCAGTCTGGCCAAGCGCTGCTTCAGCTCGTAGAGCTGGCGTTGGATCGGAGCGGCCGGCGTCGCCAGAATGATTTCTTCGAGTCCCTCCATTTCCTGCTCGAGCCTGTCGGCAATTGTTTGATAGTCGTCGACGACCACATCGATCACCGTGTGCAGCAAAAACGACGGATGCTGGTGATCGGTCGGGATCCGGGCCCACCGACGCTTCGCCTCGGTCAGGGTTCGCTCCGCGCCCGCGTGGATAGTCAAGACGTAACGCTGACCGATGAAGCACGCGATCTGGATGGCCTCGAGTTGACCGTCTTGTTCGACCAGCTCGTGCAGTACGGCGAACAGGTGGGTGTCGTAGGCCTCCAGCTTCGGACGCTGGCGTGTGTGAACCGCGTCCTCTACGGCCAGGGGATGGAGCTCGAATTCCTGCGCGATCGTGTCGAGGTCGGCGGGCGACAGCTGCGCGACATCGGCCTCGGCCCACAGCAGGTTCCCCTCTTTGCCTCGCAGGTCGGAGAGGTCCTCGAGATTCTCAACTTCCCCCCACCCGGCGCGAGCCGAGTGACACACCGCGAGCAGCATCGGCGCAGGATAGCTGCGGTCGGTGTGAGGCGTTGGTGTCGATGCGCGCGAACACGGGTAGGTAGCTCACGGAGCTCGCGGCTCGCCCGCGCAGCTTTGACATCCGTCAGCAAGTAGATAAAGAGGAGGTGCTCGCGACATGGCTCAGAGCATCAGAGAGGTCATGACGAAAGACCCGATCACTCTGGACTCCGGCGCCACGATCACCGAGGCCGCCCGAGCTATGCGGGATTCCGACGTCGGGAACGTGATCGTTCTCGAGAGCGGGAAGATCTGCGGGATCGTGACCGATCGGGACATAACGGTGCGTGCGGTCGCGGAGGGCCGCGCCGCCGAGAGCACGAGGCTGGGAGACATCTGCACCCGGGACATCACCACTATTTCGCCGGATGACTCCGTTGACGATGCCGCTCGACTCATGCGGGAGAAAGCCATCCGCAGACTGCCCGTTGTCGAGAACGACCAGCCTGTTGGAATCGTCGCGCTCGGGGATCTCGCCGATGGCGGGGATGCGGGCCGGACGCTCGAGGGCATTTCGGAGGCTCCGCCCAACAACTAGCCGCATTTTGATAGAGGGCCAGTCGTTGTAGAACGGCTTGGTCACTCACCCGAGAGGGCCGCCGGTTTTCGGCGGCCCTTCTCGCGCCTGCCGGTAGTGCCATGATGAACCGGTGACTGAGGCGCGCAGCTACCTCGTGGCCGGTGACTGGCGGTCGTCCACCGAGACGTTCGCCGTGAAAAGCCCGTTCGACGGCGCGGTAGTAGCCGAGATCTGTAAACCGACGCCGGACGATGTCGAGGCCGCCGTATCTGCAGCAGCACAAGCTTTTGTTGAAACCCGCAAGCTGCCCGTACATCAGCGGGCTGCTGCTCTGACGCATATCTCCCGGCGTCTTGAAGAGCGTCAGGCCGAGGTGGCCGAGCTGATAGCGCGCGAGGGCGGCAAGCCGCTCCAGTGGGCCAAGGTGGAAGCAAGTCGCGCGGTGGCCACCTTCCGCTGGGCCGCGGAGGAGTGTCGCCGAGAGACCGGCGAGATCCTGCGTCTTGATACCGAGGCTTCGCTCGGCTCGCGCTTGGGCCTGGTTCGCCGTTGGCCTCTCGGGCCTGTTCTCGGGATCACTCCGTTTAACTTCCCCGTGAATCTCGTCGCCCACAAGCTCGCCCCCGCTCTGGCGGTAGGTGCCCCGATCGTGATCAAGCCGGCCACCAAGACGCCGCTGGGTTCGCTTTTGTTGGGCGAGCTCTTCACGGAGACGGATCTCCCTCCCGGGATGCTCTCGGTTCTTCCGGTGGACAACAAAGTCGCGGAGCAACTCGTCGCAGACGAGAGATTCAAGAAGTTGACCTTCACGGGGTCCACCGAGGTCGGGTGGAAGTTGCGAGGCAAAGATCCAAAGAAGGCCGTCACCTTGGAGCTTGGCGGAAATGCCGGAGTGATCGTGCATTCCGACGCCGACCTGGAAAAGGCAGCAAAGCGGGTGGCATTCGGCGGCTATTACCAGGCCGGCCAGTCATGTATCGCAGTGCAGCGAGTGTTGGTGCACGAATCGGTAAGCGACGCGTTTAGCGGTCTGCTTGCCAAGGAAATCGGCGGATTGAAGGTAGGAGATCCGCTCGACCCGGAGACCGATGTGGGGCCGCTTATCGACCACGATGCGCTAGAGCGAGTCACGGCCTGGGTCGACGAGGCGGTGCAGGCCGGAGCGGAGGTGCTCGTCGGAGGCAAGCGTGAGGATCCGTTCTATCTGCCGACCGTTTTGACGCGGACTGCGCCCGACATGAAGGTCCGTTGCGAAGAGGTCTTCGGGCCGGTGGTAACCCTGGGCACCTACACCCGTTTCGAGGACGCGGTAGCCGAGGTAAACAACTCGCGCTACGGGTTGCAGGCCGGCGTCTTCACCCGCGACGTAAATCTGCTGATGCAAGCGCACCGGGACATCGAAGTAGGCGGCGTGATCGCGAACGACGTTTCCGCCTTCCGCGCCGATCAAATGCCCTATGGCGGCACGAAGGATTCGGGAGTTGGGCGGGAGGGTCTCCGCTCCGCGATGAACGAGATGACGGAACCCAAGATTCTCGTGCTCTCCGATATACCTCTGTAGTTGCTGGCGATCCTTGCCCGACTTTGGGCCGCGCCGTACTCCGTGCTGGGCCTGCTTCTGGCTCCGTTCTTTCGCGCGCGCACCGTGCGCTACGGAGTGTTGTGGTGCGAGGGAGCGGCCTGGCCGGGGAAGCTCGGTTGGCGCTACCGAGCCATCACGTTCGGCCACGTCGTGCTGGCAGTCGACCGATTGGATACGCACACCGTCGCGCACGAGCTGATCCATGTGCGTCAGTACGAAAGGTGGGGGCCGTTCATGGTGCCCGCGTATCTCCTCGCCGCGCTGTGGAACCTCGTCAAGGGGCGCCCGCCGTATTTGGAAAACGCGTTCGAGGTCGCGGCGCGAACCGAGGCACCGGCCCTGGCGCTGACGCTGGCTCGCCACGAGGCCCCCACGGTCTGAGCCCGCCCGCCGCCGGCTCCCGAGGCAGGATCGGCCTCACGAGGGGGGCGGGGTGGCCGGCTTAGGCCGGCGACGGTGGCTGCCGATAATCAGGGCGGGGCACAGCTCCATGCAGGCTGACGCGACAAGGGGCATTCGGTGAGTAACTCGACAGAGTGGGGCGACTCGAGACGCTGTCAGAACTGTGGCGCGCTGAACGACCGCTCGGCCGAGTGGTGCGGTCAGTGCCATTCGAAGTTTCCCGACGCCCCGCCGCCCGATTACGAGACCGCGGTGAAACGGGCGCTGCGCGTCGGTGCAGCCGCGGAGCGGGCTGAGCGATCAGCTGCTCCGCTCAACTCGCCGGGATCGTTTGCGGATCGGGCCGGCAGTGCGCCTCCTGTGGCCGCATCAGCCGGCGTTTTAGCCCCGGAAAAAGGCACACTCGACGGCGATGTGAGTTTGACCTACAAAGTCGAGACCTATACGCACGGGGACAACGCGCCCAGTTCGAACGCGGCGCAGGGGTTGCTCTCCAAGGTCGGAGAGACCGCGGCCGAGTTGGGCCTGCTTCCCATGCGGAGCGAAACCGACACGAGTTTCTCTATGGCCTTCAAGATCGAGAAGGGCGCGCTTACGTGGAACTGCTCCACGTGTGGGAACGAGAACGCCATCCGCGACGATGTCTGCAGCCTGTGCGGCACGCCGTTCAAGAAAGTGGCACGCCACTTCGCCGACAAGGCAACCCAGCGACGGCAAGGCATGGCTGCGCTCGATACCGCGGGGACCCTCGTGAGTTTCTCTCCCGTGGGGCTACCGCTGCGCTTGCTGGGCCTCGTCCTCACGGCTCTGGCCCGCATGTTCTCCCGTCGCCGGCGCTAACCGTCGCAGGGACCATCCCCGAAGTCGTCCCGCATTTCCGCCGCGGACGTTTGCCCGCTCGGGCATACGGCAATATCGGAGCATGAGCGTTGCTGAGGACACCCGCGACCTAACGAAACTCGCGCAGGTCGATCCAGACTCGATCCTCGACCGGCTCAACGAGACGATCGCTCGCCGTATGCCGAGCTATCGCGACCTCTACCTGCGGTGGGAGCGACTGACGTGGCGCGTCTCCGACCTGGATTTCTCGGCCGACAAGGAACATTGGCGGTCGCTTGACGAAGGCCACAAGGAGCGGCTGTTGTGGACACTCGCGGCGTTCTACATAGCCGAGCAGAGGGTCGCAGCGACGATCACGCCGTACGTCGCAGCTGCGCCACGCTTGGAACAGAAGATCTTCCTCACCACACAGTGTGTCGACGAGGCGCGGCACGCGATGTTCTTCGACAGGTGGTTCGAGGAAGTCGTGGCGGCGGGGGACGGTGATCTCGCGCGCCGGATGCGCAACTCGCGGCGCTGGCTGGGCCCGGGCTTCGGACCTCTGTTCGACGAATATCTCGAGTCGGTTGCCGACGAGCTTCGCCGCAACCCGGGCGATGTCAGACTTTTTGCAAAAGCAATCGCCGTTTATCACATCGTCATCGAGGGTGTGCTCGCGTTGACCGGGCAGAAGTTCATCCTGGAGTGGGCCCGAAACAATGGGATCCTCCCCGGCTTCCGCGCCGGCTTCACCGCGGTTGCACGCGATGAGTCGCGCCACGTCGCATTTGGTGCACGCGTCCTTCGGGATCTCTTGAATGAAGATCCCACCTTGATCGAGCCGATACATGAGGGCATTCGGGAATCGATTCGGCTGGGGACCTGGCTGTACCAACCTCCTCGTGGAGATGTCACCTACACGAGCGTCTTTGGCTATTCGCTGACGGACCTCTTTAATTACGGCAGCGTGCAATTAGAGAAGAAGATGCGCGCGTTGCGTGCCCCGATGCCCGATGTAGACGTTGAGATACCGATGGTGGATGCGCCGTGGCCTCCGCCTGGAGGGGGCCTCGTCCCGCAGGACCTAAGACAGAAAGTCTCCGTGCAGTTGGTGCGTGTTCTCGGTCGCGTGGTCCCTCGGATCGCGCCGGGCATCTCGATCATGATGCTGCACCTTGCATTTCTGCCGGAAGCAGCCTCTGGAGTAAACGCCGTCTACGAGTTCCGGTTGTCCGGGCCGGGTGGTGGCATCTTTACCGTGAAAGTGGCGAATCGCAGCTGCGATATCGCCGTCGGGCCCCCGGAAGAGGTCCCGGACGTGATCTACGACATGCAGGCCTCCACGTGGCTGGCTATGAGCGAGGGCCGCGTCACCGGGGACGAGGCGGTACTACTGGGCAAGCTGCGGATTCGCGGCAATGTCGAGCTGGCGCGCAAGTTCAACGACATGTTTGACCCGCCCGGTGAGCCTGCGGTCAATTTGCTGGCCCAAGGCAACGGCGGCCGCGGGAAGCCCACGGCCCAGCAGACGTCCTAACGATCGTCTTACGTGTCCAAACGCGCAGCGGCCCCCGCTTTCACGGGGGCCGCTCCCTGATCTGCTCCTTGCTTAGCGGTCTGGGAGACCCTTTGGCGCCTCCCCGGTTGCCGGACCGCGTCAACTCCGAGTTGCTCGACCGGCGTCGGTAGACACCCGAGTTACTTAGACCGGGTCCGCTAGACGGCGGTCCCTCGGCCGTACGTCATTCGCCGGTACACCCACAGCAGCGCCATGGCGACGAGCACCGATGCGATCCACGGGATTCCGTCATTGTCGGGGAACACTGCGGCGGCTACGTAGTAACCACCGATCACTCCCACGATCCCGATGACGATCGTTCCGAGAACTCCCATCGGATCGGATCCCGGCATCAATAAACGAGCCAGGAAGCCGACGACCAAACCGACGATAACCAGCCAAAC
>DATADF010000036.1:0-4083 GCA_036258695.1 Actinomycetota bacterium | reverse complement strand
GAGCTGTAACCGGGAGGCATGGATAACGACACCCAGCCGGCGAACTCGGACAGATTGAGTTTTCCGAGGATGATGGCGCCGGCGTCCCTCAGTTGCTTGGTGATAAATGCGTCGTTGTGCGGCACGCTTCCCTTAAGCGCTATCGATCCCGCGGTCGTGGGCATATCCGTCGTGTTCACGTTGTCTTTGAGCAGGATCGGTATCCCGTGGAGGGGGCCCCGGAGTTGGCCCTTGGCGCGCTCCCGGTCGAGTACTCGGGCGAGTGCGAGTGCATCCGGGTTCAAAGTGCGGATCGAGTTCAGTTTGCCGTCGTATGCACGAATTCGGGCCAGGTAGGCGTTCACGAGTTGAACACTCGTGAGCCGCCCGGCATCAAGCGCGCGCTGCAGATTGGGAATAGTCGCCGCCTGGAGATCGACCCCGCCTACGCGAGCCAAGCAGTCGCCCGCGGCAGCCGCCGAAGCGAGGTTCTTTTCCGGGGTCGGCAGGAGGGCCAGCGCTATCGCGGCTATGAGCGATGCCACCGAAAAGCGGGTTCTGTTCGCTCTCATGGAGGCTCTATTCGGTGCGCCTTCGCGCCGTCCTGCCGAGGGGTCACATAGATGCGGTAGAAAACCGCCATGCCGATCGTGCCGGATACCAAGGACTGGACCTGGGTCCTCGAGCGTGTCTGTCCCGAGTGCCGTTTCGATGTTCGGTTCTTTCCGCGCGACAGCGTCGGATCCCTGATTCGAAACAACGTCGCCGAATGGCCGGAATTGCTCCTGCACCCGCTGGTACTCATGCGCCCCTCCGATGACCGCTGGTCCGGGCTGGAGTACGCGTGCCATGTGCGCGACGTCTTTCGCCTCTACGACGAGCGCCTGAGGATGATGCTGGAGCAGGACGACCCGACTTATCCGAATTGGGATCAGGACGCCACGGCCCTAGAGCAGAACTACGGAGGACAAGATCCGCATCTGGTCGTTCACGAGCTGACCGAAGCCGGCGAAACGTTGGCCGCCGCTTTCGACCGCGTCTCCGGCGAGCAATGGGAGCGGACGGGGGCACGCAGCGACGGAGCTCGGTTCACGGTCGAATCGTTCGCCCGGTATCTGATTCACGATCCGATGCACCACGTTCACGACGTGAGACTGGGCTACGACCTACTCGAGAGATGAGCGACGACGCAGATGTGATCGTCGTCGGCGCGGGCCTGGCCGGTCTCGCTGCGACCGCGGAACTGGCGGACGCGGGACGGCGCGTGATCTTGCTCGACCAGGAACCCGAGCAGTCGTTCGGGGGGCAAGCGTTCTGGTCGCTCGGTGGGCTCTTCCTCGTGAACACACCCGAGCAGCGGCGGATGGGCATTCGCGACACCCACGACCTCGCACTGCAGGACTGGATGGGGACCGCGGGCTTCGACCGCGAGGTCGACCATTGGCCGCGCCGGTGGGCGGAGGCGTACGTGGCTTTCGCTGCCGAGGAGAAAAGGGCATGGCTGCACGAGCAAGGTCTCCGTTGGTTCCCGATCGTGGGCTGGCCCGAGCGGGGCGGGTACGGCGCTATAGGCCACGGCAACTCGGTCCCGCGTTTCCACATCACTTGGGGTACGGGGCCGGGCGTCGTCGCGCCGTTTGAGCGTCGAGTCCGCGACGCGGCCGACCGGGGACTCGTGACGCTGAAATTCCGCCATCGCGTCGACGAGCTCACCGTGACCAACGGCGCGGTTGTCGGCGCGCGCGGTCAGCTTCTAGAGCCGAGCGATGCCGAACGAGGGACGGCGAGTTCGCGTGTCGCGGTGGGTGAATTCGACCTCGCGGCGCAAGCCGTAATCGTGACCTCAGGCGGGATCGGGGGAAATCACGACCTAGTACGCGCGAACTGGCCGAAGCGACTTGGCGATCCCCCAAAGCACATGCTGACGGGCGTCCCCGAGCACGTAGATGGGCGCATGCTCGCGGTCAGTGAGGCAGCGGGTGCCAGCCTGATCAACCGCGATCGCATGTGGCATTACACCGAAGGCGTCCAGAACTGGAACCCGATCTGGAAGGACCACGGCATCCGCATCCTCCCAGGACCCTCCTCACTGTGGTTCGATGCGCGCGGCAATCGTTTGCCGGTCCCACTATTTCCCGGCTTCGACACGCTGGGGACTCTGCACCACATCATGCACACGGGATTCGACTACACGTGGTTCGTGCTTACGCAACAGATCTTGAAGAGGGAGTTCGCGCTCTCCGGTTCAGAGCAGAACCCCGATCTGACGAAACGAGACGTCCGCCAGCTAGCCAGGCGTGCTTTCTCTAAGGAGGGCCCCGGCCCCGTTGAGGCGTTCAAGAAGCACGGAGCCGACTTCATCGTGGAAGCACACCTCGCCGATCTGGTGAGGCGCATGAATGAGTTGGTCGGCGAGGACCTGATCGACTTCGCGCACATCGAGCAGGAGATCGTGGCGCGCGACAGGGAGATCGACAACGCGTTCACCAAGGACCTTCAGATCGTCGCGCTGCGGGGCGCCCGGCAGTACCGCGGCGACAAGCTGATACGCGTGGCCAAGCCGCACAAGATCCTCGACCCCGATGCCGGACCGCTGATCGCGGTGCGGCTGCACATCCTGACGCGCAAGACCCTGGGGGGACTCGAGACCGATCTATCGGCGCGTGTGCTCACGCCCGATGGGGAACCGCTGCCGGGCCTCTACGCCGGGGGAGAGGTCGCGGGTTTCGGAGGCGGAGGCATGCACGGATACCGCGCGCTGGAGGGCTCGTTTCTCGGAGGGTGTCTGTTCTCGGGCCGGACGGCGGGACGAGCTGCAGCGGCCGCGGTGAGCTAGTCGCCGCAACGGCGGGCCGGTCCTCTGGGACCACTCTCGACTTGCGCTTCGCCGATGTTGTAAGACAGTGGTCGCGGCGGCCGGGGCTGGGAGGTGCAAGAGATGATCTTTCGTAGTCCTCTACCCGAGGTTTCCTACCCGAGCGTTCCCTTCACGGATCTGATCTTCGAGAAGGCGCACGGTCTCGGGGACAAACCTGCACTGATCGACGGGCCCAGCGGCCGAACGATCACCTATGCCCAATTAACGCAAGGGATCAATGCGGTGGCCGCCGGGCTGCACGCGCGCGAATTCGGCAAGGGTGATGTATTCGCCATCTATCTTCCCAACCTTCCCGAGTACGCGGTCGTGTATCACGCGGTCGCACGGCTCGGCGGCGCGTCGACGACCGTGAACCCCCTTTACACGGCAGAGGAGCTCGCCTTCCAGCTGAACGACGCCGGCGCGAAGTTTCTGCTCACGATCCCTCAATTCATGGAGGCCGCGCTCGAGGCGGCCGGCCAGTCACCCGTCAAAGAGGTGTTCGTCCTTGGGGAGGCCGAGGGCGCGACTCCACTACAGGATCTGATGCTGCCGGGAGGCGAGGTTCCGGAGGTGACCATCGAGCCCGACGACGTGATCGCTCTGCCTTACTCCAGCGGAACTACGGGCCTGCCCAAAGGCGTCGAGATAACTCACAGCAACCTCGTTGCCAACATGCATCAGACGGATGCCGTTCTGCCCCTCGGCGAAGACGACACGGTGATAGCGGTGCTGCCGTTCTTTCACATCTACGGGCAACAAGTGATCATGAATTGCGGCTTGGGGCGCGGCGGCACCACGGTGACCCTCCCGAAGTTCGACTTCGAGCAATTCCTCAAGGCAATCCAGGACTACAAAGTGACCCGCGCTTACCTGGTGCCGCCCATCATGCTGGCCCTCGCCAAACATCCGCTTGTGGAGCAATTCGACCTCTCCAGTCTCAAGATGATTACTTCGGGGGCTGCTCCTCTGGGTCAGGAATTGCAAGAGGCAGTCGGGCAGCGACTGGGATGCAAGGTCATTCAGGGTTACGGGCTGACGGAGACAAGCCCGGTGACTCACACGGCGCTCCACTGGGAGGAGCCGAAGTTCGGCTCTATCGGGCCTCTGATTCCGAATACGGAAGGCAAGGTCGTGGATGTCGACACCGGCGACGACCTCGGAGTCAACGAGGAAGGCGAGATCTGTGTGCGCGGCCCACAGATCATGAAGGGTTATCTGAACAACACGGAGGCCACCGCCCAAAC
>DATADF010000035.1:0-4773 GCA_036258695.1 Actinomycetota bacterium | reverse complement strand
ACGGTGGTCGATCAATTTCATGGTCAGGGATTGGGCTCGACGCTGATGTGGTTGCTCGCCAAGTCCGCGATCGAGCAGGGGATAACCGACTTTCGCGTGTGGGCCCTAGGCGAGAACGCCCCGATACTTCATTTGCTTGCAAGCTTCGGCATTAAGCCACGGGGTTGGGAGGGCGGCGTCGCCGAGTTGCTCGTGCCCCTCCCCGCCTCGGTCGACGATCTAGACAAGACGCCGGCGCCTCTGATTTTGAAGGCCACTGCGACCGGTGAGCTCGTCGGACGCGCTCGGCCGGAAATTCCTGTCGGGACCGAGCTGGAAACGGGGCCTATAGAGGCAGTGCGCCCCAGCTCTAGCGCGAAGCCCAGTCGAGCCGAAGACTGATTCCCGACGGGTCCTGGATCAACACGTCGTCGCCGTCGACGTGAGCATCGTGTCCGGCGGCGCGGACTCTCTCGACTACCGCCCTCCGCTCTTCCTCGCTGTCTAAGACGATTGTTGCGAATTGCAGCGCGGCGGTGTCGTCCTGGGACGGACCGGCGCCCTTGCTGTGCCATGTGTTCGTACCAATGTGGTGGTGGTAGCCGCCCGCGCTGAAGAAAGCAGCGCTGTCGCCGTACTCCATGGTGAGATCGAAGCCCACCACATCGCGGTAGAAGGCGATCGTCTCCGGGATGTCGCGTACCTGCAGGTGGATGTGACCCATATCGGTGCCGGGTGGGAGCTTCGTCATCGGAGGTTCGGTGCCGTCGAGCTGGGCCAGCAGGTCACGGATATTGAGTGCCCGCAGAGCGCCCATCTCCGACAGGCGCCCCTCCCACACACGGCGCGGCCGGTCGGCATAGATCTCGATTCCGTGGCCGTCGGGATCGTGGAGGTAGATCGCTTCGCTCACGTAGTGGTCGGAGGCGCCATCGATCGGAGTCTGAAGCTCGATCGCTCGGGCGAGCCATCGGGCCAGCGAATGACGGTCGGGGACCCGAACGGCGAAGTGATACAGACCGGTTGCGTGATAGGACCGGCGGGCACCGGGCAGAGCTTGAAGCCTCAGCAGCTCGGTATCGGCGACTCCCATAGCGGCCCAGGCATCATTGCGATCGAGGACCTCGAGACCGAGCCGGTCGCTGTAAAAGCCGATGCTGCGATCGAGGCCGGCGACCGTCAGCTCGACCATTCCTACCGTCGTGCTGTCCGCGAGATGCGTTTGTGCAGTTTGCATTTCCATCCTTTGTCTGAGTCCCAATAACCAGAACGATGATCTAGCCGGGGTATTCCTGATGCCGGGACGGGGCCGGCTACTCCGATTAGGGGTAAGTAAGCGCCCTGATGCCTTACAACCCAATGGAGCGGCTGAGGGCATATCTCGGGACTGCGCATG
The DNA here is from genome assembly GCA_036258695.1 of Actinomycetota bacterium. Lineage (GTDB taxonomy): Bacteria > Actinomycetota > CADDZG01 > CADDZG01 > WHSQ01 > DATADF01. The sequence continues at coordinate 3,398 of DATADF010000035.1, read as the reverse complement.
CAGTCGACCTAGCTGTGTTTCGACGCGTCGCGGCGAGCGATCCCGCATGGGCTCAAAAGACCTTGCCCCGCATCAGCCGTGCCGCCGATCGGTCCATGCTGTGGCTGGGCATTGCGGCAGGCCTGTGGGTAACGCGCGGCCGCTTTGCGCGGAGGGCCGCTCTACGTGGCGTTGTCTCTTTGGGTCTGACCTCAGCGTTAGTGAATCTGCCGGTGAAAGCGATCTTCCGGCGCAGGCGTCCGGGTATCGACGTGGTTCCGCAAGTGCGGCGGCTCCGACGGCTCCCAACTTCCCGATCTTTTCCCTCGGGCCACTCGGCCTCGGCTTTCGCATTCGCGACGGGGGCCTCGTTAGAGGTCCCATGGCTGGTACTGGGTCTTGGACCGCTCGCGGCCGGTGTTGCCGCATCGCGCGTTTATGTCGGTGTGCATTACCCGGGCGATGTCGCGATCGGGGCGCTGATCGGCACCGCAATGGGTATTGGGTCGCTGCGATGGTGGCCTCGGGCGCGGCCGCAGCTGCCGCATTTGAAGGAGGCCAACAGATCGGGAATGAAGCCTCTCCCCACCGGTAAGGGTCTCGTCCTTGCGGTCAATAAGACCGCCGGCTCGGCCACTACTGACTCGCTGAGCGAAGACCTCGCCGAGGCGCTCCCCGACGCACGGATCATCGAGGTGGCGGCCGACGATCCCGACGAGCTGCGCCGCGCGCTGGATGCGGGTGCCGATGAGGCCGATGTGCTCGGAGTTGCAGGCGGCGACGGTTCCGCGAACTGTGCCGCGCAGGTCGCGGTCGATGCCGGAAGGCCGCTCCTGCTCGTGCCGGCGGGCACCTTCAATCACCTCGCGCGCGACCTTGGGATCGATGACTCGAAGGCAGCCGTACAAGCGGCCGGTGGAGGACGGACGATCACCATGGACGTCGCAACCATCGATGGACGCGTGTTCGTCAATACTGCGAGCTTCGGAAGCTACGTCGAGCTGGTTGACGCCCGGGAACGCCTGGAGCGCACACTCGGAAAATGGCCTGCGCTTCTTGTCGCCGCGGTGAAGGTACTGAAGACTGCCGAGCCGCTCGAATTGGAACTCGATGGCCGCCCAACGAGAGTGTGGATGGCCTTCATCGGAAACTGTCGCTTTCAGCCGGACGGGTTCGCGCCGTCGTGGAGGGAGAGCCTGGACGACGGCTATCTCGATGTGCGCCTCGTCGACGCGAGTCGGCCTCTGTCGCGAACGAGGCTCATTCTGTCGGTGCTGACGGGCACCGTTGCCCGAAGCCGCATTCTTCGTCAGATGCTCGTGAAGCAGTTGACCATTCGGGCCGACGAGCCGCTCCGGCTGGCGAGAGATGGGGAGACCTTCACCGCCTCCTCAACCGAGGTCATCGTGGAGAAACACGATTCGAAGCTGCACGTGCTCGTGCCGCCGAGATGAACTGTGTTGTCCGCGCCGTGACTACGACCGCTTGATGTACACGCCTGCAAGGACGGTGAGGGTGAGCAGCGCCGCGGCGGCCAGCGCAGTAAGCCAGGGCCCAGCTTGTTCGTATGCCTCGCCGAGGGCGTATCCGGCCGAAACGCTGACGACGAAGCTGATCAAAGCTCCGGCACCGTCCGCTCGCAGGAACCGACCGATCGCTAGCTTGATCGTGCCGGCCGCGGCTGCGATGGGGGTCGACGCAACTAGCGCCATCCGTCCGAGAACGATCAGACGGTCCCCCTTCTTCCTGAGAATCTTTGCCGCGTCGTTGATCTTTTCCGAGCGGAGCAGTCGGCCGGCGATGCCCCCCAGCCGGTTCCCTCTAATCTCCGACGAGTACGCGCGTCCGAGAAAGAAGAACAGCCAGACACCGAGCACGGAAAGCGGGACCGCGGCGGCAGTGAGCTCCAAAAGACCGATCTCCCCTTGGCGCAGGGCGAAGCCTGCCGCGACGAAAACCTCCTTTGTCGGGCGAAGTACGACCAGCGCAAGGAAATGATCGGCGTAGAGCAGGGGAGCGAGTGGTATGGCGATCACGTATAGGAGCGCCCGCGCGGCTCCGAGTCCGAGCAGAATTCGCCGGCTTCTTTCCCTGGTCATTGGGCGAGTTTTGCTCTGCGACGTCAGAGGGCAAACCTTCGACTGATGGACGCAGCGCAGAGCTTCTGGCGCAGACGGCTCGATCCGGAACAGCGCTACGGATTGAGGCTCACCTTGTTCGCGCTCGCTTTTGTACTCGTGGCGGTTCCCTTCGGGATCTTGCTCACACAAGTCATGCGTGGCGGATCCTTAATTGAAATCGACACGTCCGCGGCCAACTCATTGCACGAGTGGGTTCGCGACCAGCCCGTTCTTGTGACGCTGCTGAGGCTGGTGACTTTCCTGGGAAGTCCCTTGTGGTTCTACTTGATTATCGGCACCGCGGTCATCTTCTTGTGGAGGCGGGACCGGAAGCGACTCGCGGTCTTCCTGGTGGCCACCACCCTGCTTGGAGGCGCCGTTGACTCCGTCGTCAAGATCCTGGTCGATCGGCCGCGCCCGTCGCTGGAGCAGCCGATCGCGACCGCGCACGGCAAGAGTTTCCCCTCGGGCCATTCGATGTCCAGCGTCGTTGCATACGGTGCTTTGCTGCTCGTTTTTCTCCCTGCGATCGCCAAACGCTGGCGGATGATCGTGGTGGCAGCGGTCGCCGGCCTAGTGCTCGCCATCGGCTTCACGCGACTGGCGTTGGGCGTGCACTACATAACCGACGTTCTCGGAGGTTTCGTCCTCGGGGCGGCGTGGCTGATCGCGTCTACTGCCGCGTTCAGCATCTGGCGGGTCGAGCGCGGTCGTGCACCGGTCCATCCAACCGAGGGACTGGAACCGGAGGCGTCCAAGAACCTCCAGCCGCACATGACTCGCGCCCCATAGTCGTCGACCTCGCTCGGGGGTTGTGATTGAGTGGCGGGACATGAGCGATCCCCGCGCCCGTCTCACGTGGACGGTATTCACGGGAGTCGCTCTGGGTTCGACCGGACTCGGCGCCGCCTTCACGGTTGCTCCGTTGATCGCGGCGGACATCGCCGATTCAAGTCTGTGGAGTGGACTGCCCGGGGCATCGGCTTTGATCGGAACGGCAGCCGGCGCGGCGATGCTGTCGCGGCTGATGGCTGCGCGAGGACGGCGCGCGGGACTGGCCTTGGGGTGGGCTCTAGGGCTGGTTGGGGCGCTCGTTGCAGTGGCTGCGGCCCGTTCTGAGACTCTCCCGCTGTTCTTCGCCGGCCTATTTCTGATCGGTGTCGGCCACTCCTCGAATCAGCTGGGCCGGTTCGCCGCCGCAGACATGCAAGCCCCTCAGCGCCGCGGATTCGTCTTGGGATGGATCGTCTGGGCGGGAACCATCGGGGCGGTGGTGGGTCCCGGGTTGTTGGGGATCTT
>DATADF010000034.1:0-4068 GCA_036258695.1 Actinomycetota bacterium | reverse complement strand
ATTGCGTCCTTCAGGGTCGCCGAGCCGGCCTCAACAGGAACCACCTCTGCCCCGAGCATCTGCATTCGCACGACGTTCAGGTGCTGGCGCGCGACATCGACGGCTCCCATGTAGACGACGCAGGGCAATCCGAAGTAAGCGGATGCGGTAGCCGTCGCTACCCCATGCTGGCCGGCGCCGGTCTCTGCGATGATCCGGCTTTTCCCCATCCTCTTCGCCAGCAGCACCTGACCCAGCGTGTTGTTGATCTTGTGAGCACCGGTATGGGCGAGGTCCTCGCGCTTGAGGAAGACCTCGGCGCCCACCGCTGCGGAGAAGCGTTTCGCGGCATACAGAGGAGTCGGGCGGCCGGCCACGTCGCGCAACAGGCCCTCGAGCTCGGCGCCGAACTCGGCATCTCCGGAAAACGTCTCCCAGGCGCGCTCCAGTTCGATCAGCGCGGCCATCAACGCCTCCGGGACGTAGCGACCTCCGAACTCTCCGAAGCGTCCAGCTTGATCGACCACCCGAGACATCGCTCAGACCCCTAGCAACTCGCGCAGCTTGGACTCGGGGTTACGCGCGGTGACCAACGCCTCCCCGACCAGCACGGCCCGCGCGCCCGCCGCGATCAATGCTTCGACATCCGAGCGAGTGGAGACTCCCGACAGACCGATGAGCAAGACCTCGTCGGGAACGAGCGGGGCCAGCGCCGCAGTCCGATTCGGATCCACCTCGCCGGTTTCGAGATCGCGGTGGTTTATCCCAATCGTCCGGGCCCCCGCATCGACCGCGCGTTGCAACTCACTTTCGTCATGCACCTCCACCAGCGCATCCATGTCGAGTGCCTCGATCGCTTTGATCAGATCGGCAAGCTCGTCGCCCAGAATTCGGACGATCAGAAGCACGGCATCGCTCCCCGCGGCCCGCGACTCCATCACCTGGTAGTCGTCCACCACGAAGTCTTTCCGCAACAGCGGAAGCCCGGCAGCGCGCGCTGCCGCAAGGTCGTCAAGCGATCCCGCAAAGCGGCTGGGCTCGGTCAGGACCGATATGGCCGCCGCACCGCCGGCGGCAAACGTGGCCGCGGTGGTCCCGGCATCCAGGTCTCCATTAAGCATTCCCTTGAACGGCGTCGCCCGCTTGATCTCGGCTATCAGCGCGACATCGCGGCTCTCGAGGCTGCGTCTAAAACCACGCGGTGGCTCGGCGCGATCGATCTGTGCTTGCAGATCCTGTTCCGATATGCGCGTACGTGCTTCCGCGACGCGGCGCACCGAGCTCGAGACGAGTTCGTTCAAAATCGACATCGCGGCGACCCTAACTGCCGCTCAAGTACTCGATGAGTAGACGCGCCAACGGCTGCAGAGGACCACTTGCATGTGTGTGTGCGAAACCCCCCGCCGTCCACAGGTCGTCGGAATCGAGCTCGACGACGACGGCTTCGATACCCAGGCGCCGTCCGAGGGACACCATCTCGCGGGCGGCGGGGCCACTCGCCGATACTTGGGCCGCCGTCCCTACATCAAAGCTGACGATCGGCACATCGCTTTGTGTCTCTTGGAGCATCCGAATCTGGCGGCGTGTCCCTAGCCGTCCGTCGCGACCCGCCTCCGCCCCCAGACCCACGAACTGAACTGCATGATCGGGTTGCGACACTCTCAAAGCTCGCGCGAGCTCCAGCCACAGTCCGATCGTTGCCCCGTTGGCGGCTTCGTCGTAAGGGATCGTCACGATTGCAGCGGGCTCCGCGGCTGGAGGGAGCGCGACGACGTTGCTCGACTCGACCAGGTTCTTAACGGGAACCGGCTCCAGACGCGCAACGTACCCCGCCTGCTGCAGGTGAGCCACGATGTATGTCGCGGCCGCGAACTCTTGCTGCGAGCCGGCACCCCGAGGACGAAGCTCGACATCGAATTGACGCGCATGTTGGCGCACGGCCGTGATGTCCACGCGCGCCGATCCCGACGGAGACGGCTGCGGCAGATCGCCTTGGCCGTTGCAGCCTGTCGTAGCGACCAACACGATCAGCGCCACGGTGGTAGATCGGCGCATCGCCGAGACAGTCATGTAGTCCCGCGGACTCGACGCGCCTAGGAGCCTTGGGACGAGCTCGCGAGCGCGGCTCCGGCGGCGACGGCGCGCAGTAAAGCCTCAGCTTTCCGGCGCGTCTCGTCCGCCTCCGCATCGGGATCGGAATCCGCCACTATGCCGGCACCCGCTTGCACGTAAGCCTTGCCTGCCGTTGCCACGATCGTTCGGATCGTGATGCAGGTATCCAAATTGCCGGAGAGGTCGAAGTAACCCACTGCTCCTGCATAAGGGCCGCGACGAGTTTTCTCCATCGAGTCGATGAGCTCCATCGCGCGGACCTTCGGCGCCCCGCTGACGGTTCCGGCGGGGAAGCAGGCGGTGAAGGCGTCGAACGGAGAGTGTCGATCGTCCAACCTACCGGTCACGCTCGAGACGATGTGCATCACATGCGAGTAACGCTCGATGGTCATCAGGTCCTCGACTTTGACCGCGCCGTAGGCCGAAATTCGCCCAACGTCGTTTCGTGCCAAGTCCACGAGCATCACGTGCTCCGCACGCTCCTTCTCATCGTTGAGTAGTTCCTCGGCCAGCTGGGCGTCCTCTTCCGGTGTCGCACCACGACGCCTGGTCCCGGCGATCGGGCGACTGAGAATCTCGTCGCCGGCGACGCGGACCATCGGCTCCGGGGACGATCCCGAGATCTCGAACGCGGGATGTGAATCTCCGGGCGCAAATCGAAGGTGATACATGTACGGGCTCGGGTTCACCGTGCGCAGTGCTCGGTAGGCCGGGAACGATGAGCCCACGAGCGGCATCTCGAATCTGCGAGAGAGCACCACCTGGAACACATCGCCGGCAAAGATGTGCTCCCGGGCGCGTCCCACCCAGGACGCGAACTCCGAGTCGTCGACATTGCTGTCGAAATCCGGCATACGACCGAGTTCCAGATCCACCGTTGCAGCGGGCAGAGGTGCCGCCAGCGCGTCGATCACAGCCTCGCAACTCGCGACCGCCTCGTCGTACGCGCCACGCGGATCGCTGGTACTCGGCACGTTCGCAAACACTCGCGCCTGTTGAGCGAAGTGATCGAACACGACCATCGTGCGCGTGAGGAGCAGCGAGATATCGGGCAAACCCAGATCATCGGGGGGAGCCTGTGGAAGGTTTTCGAGTTCCCGCACCGCGTCGTAACCGATGAATCCCACGGCCCCTCCGTGCATCGGCGGCACTCCCTCGATCTCCGGCCCCCTCAGCTCGCCGAGCAGACGGCTTACGAACGCGAGCGGCGGCTCACCCTCGTCGGGTTGAACGGGTAGGGACCCCTGGACTTCGACGCGACGGCCGAAGGCATTGACCACACCAAATGTGTCGCCCCCCAGGAATGAGTAGCGGGCCCAGCGCTCGCCACCCTCGACGCTCTCGAGCAGGAACGCGTTCGCCTGGTTCGGACCGGCGAGCCTCAGGTACGCGGACACCGGTGTCTGCGTATCGGCGACGACCGTTCGCCAGACCGGGACGACCGGGTAACGACTGGCGAGCTCCTCGAACGTCCGGCGATCGGGCCGGTACTCGCTCACTCGGAGGGCTGCGTCGCGGTGACCGACCTGTAGAAGCATGAGGTCTCACCGGTGTGACAGGCGGGGCCGGCGGCGTCTACCAACATCAACACGGCGTCTGCATCGCAGTCGTAACGCACTTCGATTACGCGTTGCGTGTTGCCGGAGGTTGCTCCCTTGTTCCAGTACTCCGATCGGGACCGGCTCCAAAACCAGGTCGTGCCCGACTCGACCGTGCGTCGCAGCGCCTCCTCGTCCACCCACGCGAGCATTAACACTTCACGGGTCTCAGCATCTTGAACGACGGCAGGCGCGAGCCCTCGCTCGTCATAAGCGAGCTCGGGAAACGCCGTCACGGGGCGAGATCGTAGGGATACGGCTCGGTGAAGAACTCGACGCCCTCGGCCGTGACCAGCACGGTGTCCTCCAAGCGGACTCCTCCAACGCCGCGGAAATAAAGCCCGGGCTCGATAGCGATTACATCCCCCTCTTCGAGTGG
>DATADF010000033.1:0-9503 GCA_036258695.1 Actinomycetota bacterium | reverse complement strand
GCGCGTTACGCGCACTATGGCGCTACGAAAGCTGGGCCGGGCAGAGGACGTTGCCCGGGCCGTCGTGATGCTGGCGTCAGACGAGGTCATCGGCCACATCACCGGCGAGGTCATAACGGTGGCTGGAGGTATGGAAGGACGCCTTCTCCACGACTAACCACGTACGGCGCGAGCACAGAGCGGCCCTCCGAGGAGGTAGCCGCCGACGCTCGCCGCCAGTCCGTTAGAGGATGCGCGCTCCCAAGGCGGAGGCGGTCAACTCAACGGCAAGGCGGCCTGTCTCTCCGGCGTGATCGAGGATCGGATTGACCTCGACGATCTCGATCGATCCGAGGGTGGCGGCCTCGCTGACGATCTCCATTGCAAGGTGTGCCTCGCGATAGGAGAAACCACCGCGGATCGGCGTGCCGACACCCGGCGCGATCTCCGGGTCACAGACGTCCACGTCGAGCGAGAGATGCACGAAGTTGGCGCCCCCTACCGCCTCGAGGGCTTGGTCGAAACAACTCTCCACACCCCGGCGGTCGATGTCGGACATGGTCAGCACGGTCAACCCGAGCTCGGCGACCAATTCCTTTTCACCCGGATCTAGCGAGCGGACGCCGACCAACGCGACCCGCTTGGGATCGACCCACGGTGGTCCCTCGAAGCCGGGGACCTTGAAGCCGCACGCTCCAACGGCCGCGGCCAGGGGCATCCCGTGGACGTTTCCGGACGGGGAGGTCTCGGGCCGATTGAGGTCCCCGTGCGCGTCGACCCACAGCACTCCGCCCGGGCCATGAGCGGCGGCGAGGCCCGCCAGCGTTCCCATCGCGATCGAATGGTCGCCCCCGAGCACAAGGGGCATTCCCCCGTCGCGCGCGATCTCAGCGACCCGTCGAGCTATCTCCGCGCACGCCTCGAGGATGGATGGCAGGTACCGAGCGCTGGGATCGGATTCGGTCGCGACCTCGGCGATCTCGACCGATACGTTGCCCCGGTCCTCCACCTCGAGCCCCAGACGTTCGAGGCGATCCGCCAAGCCGGAGTAACGCAGCGCACTCGGTCCCATGTCGACGCCGCGGCGCGCCGAACCAAGGTCAAGCGGAGCCCCGAGCACCGCTACTCGCGGCATGGACTATCCCCTCTCACCGCTCTCCCCTCCGTCGTCTCCCGAACTGTGTCTGTCCGGGACACCACGCTCGCGCGCCCCGTCGGGGAAATCGTCGTCGAGCACCTCGGGGTGACGCGGCAATTTCTCGGCTGTCAACTTCGGCGGAAGTCGCAGGGATAGAAATGCCGTCACCGCCAAGACCGAGATGATGAAGGCGAGGGACATCCAGATCGGAATCGTGACGTGGCCGTCGTGGCAGAACAGCGCTTCTTGTCCGCACGAGATGGCAGTCAAGAGCATCTTGATGCCGACGAAGGCGAGAATGATGGCGAGGCCATACTTCAAAAGATGGAAGCGGCCCATGCTGCCCGCCAAGAGGAAATAGAGAGCTCTTAAGCCGAGAATGGCAAACACATTCGAGGTGAGCACGATGAAGGGATCCAGCGTGATTCCAAATATCGCCGGGATCGAGTCGACGGCGAACACGATGTCGGTCAGCTCAATGAAGACGAGGACCACGAGAAGCGGAGTCGCAGTCCGTCTGCCGTTCTCCATCACAAAGAAACGTTGACCCTCGTACCGAGTCGTCGTTCGAAGCCGTCGTTGGAGGAACTTAAGAATGGCATTCTCTTCCGGGTGCACCTCCTCGGATCCCTTTGCGATGCGGTAAGCAGTCAGTACGAGGAAGGCTCCGAACACATAGAGAATCCACTCGAAGTTCTGGATCAGGGTGACGCCCAGCGCGATGAAGATCCCGCGGAAGATCATCGCCCCGAGGATTCCGTAGAACAAAACCTGATGCTGATACGCAAAGGGAACCGCGAAGTACGCAAAGATGACGACGAACACGAACATGTTGTCGACCGACAGCGAATATTCAACGACGTACCCCGCGAAATACTCTGCCGCGGAGGTTGGACCTTTCCAGAAGAACACGATCACGCCGAAGACCAGGGCGAGTCCGACCCATACCGCGACCCACGCGCCGGACTCCTTCATCGAGGGCTCTCGTTCACGCGTGTGGAAGAACTTGAGATCCACCAACAGCATCGCGATCACAAAGCCGATAAACCCCGCGTAGAGATACCAAGGGGTCATCTGGCGCTCCTGGTGCTCGGGCTGCTCGCGGGCTGCGGCGCCCCCGAAGTGACGACCGAAGAGTTCATCGCACGCGCGGACGCGATATGTCGAGAGACGAAGGACGAGGTCGCCTCTCTACCTCCGCCTCGTCTCCCCTCGGAGATCGAAGAACACGTGAAGAGGGCCGCGCTGATCATCGACGACGGCCTCGATCGGCTTCGGCAACTTGAGATTCCCGAAGCGGACCGGCCGACCGTGGAGGGCTTCTTCAGGGCGTTGCAGGACTCGGTCGGATACCTCCCCGGCTTCGGGCGCGCGGCCGCCAGAAACAAAACGATCAAACTGCAGGAAGCGACCGAGAAGCTCGAGGAGACCTCGGAGCGCGCGCAGGACATCGCTACTGCGTTCGGTTTCAAGGTGTGCGGAGGCGTTTCAGACCAGGACCTCGGCTCAACCTGAACCGACCGCGGAGTCGATCTCGGCCAGATCATCTGCGCTGAGCTTCACATCTCCGGCCCCCGCGTTCTCCGCGACGTGCTTCGGCGAGCGAGAACCGGCGATCGCTCCGGTGACACCTTCCTGGTGAGCCACCCACGCGAGGGCCAGCTGCGCCAGCGTTATGCCCAGCCGCTCGGCCATCGGGCGCAGTCGAGCGACGATCTCCAGGTTCTTCTCGAGGCGGCCCGGCGCGAAGAGTTCGGGGTAGTACGACATCCCCGTGCCTCCGCCGCGCCAGTCGTCGTCCCCGAACTTCGTTTCGGCGGTGATCGCTCCCGTCAAGAGCCCGTAACCAAGAGGCCCATAACAGATGATCCCGGTTCCGTTCGTCGCGCAGAAGGCAAAAAGGTCGTCTCTGCCTGCTTGATGGAGCAGAGAGAAGTGCGGCTGCAACGAGTCGACATGATGGATCGGTTCGCACCTCTCGATGAGCTCACGTCTGAAGTTCGACACCCCTATCCAGCGGACAAGGCCCTCGTCCACCAATCCCGCCATTGCCTCCCACGTCTCTTCGATGGGAACCGACCGGTCGGGCCAGTGCAGCTGATAGAGGTCGATCACTTCCCGCTTCAGTCTCCGCAGGCTGCCCTCGACGCCTTTGCGCACGCCGGCTCGGTCGAATCCGCTGGCGCTCGGCGCGACCTTGGTGAAGACCATCACCTCGTCGCGGCCCTCGAGTGCCTCCGCGATGAGCTCTTCCGAACGCCCGCGTCCGTAGATCTCGGCGGTGTCGACCCAGGTCATGCCCGAGTCCGCCGCGGTCCGGATCGCCTCGAGCGTTTGCTCGACCGGCCTGTCTCCCCACACTCCGCCACCGGCCTCCCAGCCTCCGAATCCCACCACCGAGATTTCCGGCCCGCGAGTGCCCAACCTCTGAGTGCGCATGGCCGAAACCTAACGAAGCTTTCGGTGGTCCCAGGATGCCGTCCATTCGAGCGGCAACCTGAGACCCACGCGCTTGTGTGCCTGACGTTCGATCTCGAGGCGGGGGCCATCCTCGAACGGCACCCCCGTGAGGGGAAACGTGTACTTGTCGTACAGACACGCCCCGATTCGGGCGATCTCGTCGTACTCGGTGATGATCTCGACCGCGCCGCGCACCAGCACGCCGCGAAGTTCGTCGTAAGCGGTTCCTTCCTCGACGAGGACTGCGCAGCGGGAGTCACGTTGGAGGTTGACCGACTTCTGGCTCTTTGCGTAAGTCCACATCAGGAGGTCCTCGTCTTGGGCGACGAACCACATCGCGGTGGAGTGCGGATAGCCCCGAGCGCCGTTGGTCGTCAACACGGCGTTCAGGGGTAGAGACAGAAGGTGTCTAACCTCCTGCGGGCTCATCGAAACGTCCCGACGCGGAGTCATGGTGGGCGGAGCCTAGCCAGTGCTGGGCGGGCCGCCACACCCGATAGGCTGCCGGATTCGTGAAACGGGGCTTGGTACTCGGCGCCGGCGGACTCGTCGGGATGGGCTATCACGCAGGCGTTCTGAGGGCCCTCGACAAGTGGGGCGTCGACGTAACCGATGCCGATGTCATCGTCGGCACCAGCGCCGGATCAGTCATCGCCTCGTACATGGCATCCGGGTGGGCTCAAACTGACTTCTACGAGTACGCGCAGGGCCGACACCGTGATGCGATCGAGGAGGCCGAGCGCGAACGCCGCTCGCCGAGCCCGCTGTTCGATCCGTTGTGGCATTCCCGAAACGAACGAGTTCGACGCGGAATCGGATCTCTTTTTGCGGTCGCTTCATCGCGCGGGTACCTGCCGCGGAACCTGGGCGGCCTGATCCCGGGACCCGTGAAGCGCGCCTTCCCATCGGGGCTCTTCTCCACTGAGAGAACGCGCGAACGCCTGCACCTCGACCTGCCCACCGAATGGCCGCGGCGCAGTCTCTTCATCTGTGCGGCAGATCTCTATACCGGCCAGCGCGTCGTCTTCGGCCGCGACGGCGCTCCCGAGGCCCCTCTCCCGGACGCGGTATTGGCATCGACGGCAATACCCGGAATGTTCCGGCCCGTGAGGATCGGCGACCGTCATTACGTCGACGGCGGCATCGTGAGCGCGACCTCGCTCGATCTAGCCGTGGAGGAGGGCTGCGATCACATCCTGTGCATCGCACCGCTCGGGTTCAGGAGCGAGGGCGAGCTGATCGTGCGCGAGCCTCGAATCTGGCCGGCGATGTTCGCGCGCGGGCTGTTCGCGCGGACCCTTGCCCGCGAGGTGCGCGACGCGCGCAACCGCGGCGTCGAGGTGACCGTCTTTCGCCCGTGGCTGAAAGAACTGCGGGCACAGGGGGCCAACACCATGCGTCGTTTTGACCGCGCTGCCGTCACGGACGCCGCCTGTGAGGGCGCTCTCCAGGTCCTCGAGGAGAACGCTGACGATCCCGTCATCCAAGCTTTCTCGGCGCGTCCCGCCGCCGACGCTCTTTGATGGGGAGATTCGAGAGCCTCAAGACGCTCGGAGAGCTACTGGATCCGCGCGTCGGCAAGCGGCTGTACGACGCGGGCGCTATCAATCTGAGAACTCCTCTGACGATCGCGCGGTCGCTGCCCTGGCTCGTCGGCCGCGGCCCTACCCTCGGTTTGGCCTCGAAGATGCACGCGGACGCGCTTGCCGACAAACCGGCGATCCACGACCGGCGCGGAACCCTCACGTGGAAAGAACTCGACGAACGCGCCAATCAGGCCGCCCACGCCTTTGAATCGCTGGGACTCGGCGCCGGGTCCAATGTCGCTCTCATGCTTCGGAACGGACGCGAGTTCGCGGAGGCGATCCTTGGAACTCAGAAGATCGGAGCTTTCTCCTCGCCTCTTAATACATGGGCAAAGCCGAAGGAGCTAAAGACGACGATTACGAACAGTGGGGCCGCGGTGCTGATCTACGACACCGCACACACGGAGCAAGTGAGAGCATCGGTACCTGAGGGACTGCCTCTGTATTTCGTTGGTGACCCGAGCGCAGCGATCGAGGGTTCCGAGAGTTACGAGGAATTGCTGCGGCACCAACCGACCACGTCGCCTCCTCCGTTCACCCGCGCCCGCGGAGAACCGAAAGTGATCATCCACACCTCGGGCACGACCGGGACACCAAAAGGAGCGACGCGTGGCACGTCGGCGTCGGGTCTCGGCGCGCTCTCGAGCCTTCTGGGAGTCATTCCCTACCATCGGGACGACATCGTCCTCATCCCCGCGCCGATGTTTCACTCTTTCGGTTTGGGCGCGTTTGTATTCGCCACCGTCCTCGGCTCCACGATGGTGCTACCCGAGAAATTCGATCCCCAAGAGACCCTGTCTCTTATCGAACGGCATCGTGCGACGACCGTCTCGCTCGTACCGGTGATGATTCGCCGCATCGTCGATCTCGACCCTCAGGTACGAAACAAGTACGACCTCTCCAGCGTGCGCATCGTGATCGCCAGCGGGTCCGTGCTTTCGGAAGATCTCCGTCGAGCGGCAACCGACGTCTTCGGCCCCGTCCTCTACGACCTGTACGGCTCTACCGAAGCGGGTTGGATCGCGATCGCGACTCCACACGATCTGCGAATCAAGCCGCGCAGCGTCGGCAAGCCGACACCCGGAATCAGCGTGGCGATCTTCTCCAGCGACGGACGGCGTGTGCCCGAGGGCGTCACCGGGGAGATCCACGTCAAGAGCGACGTCATCTTCGAGGGCTACACATCTGGCGACACGAAGGGCCAACGCGAGGGGTATATGTCGATCGGAGACCTGGGGCGGTTCGATTCCGAGGGCTATCTATATGTGGAGTCGCGCGCGGACGACATGGTCGTCGTGGGAGGCGAGAACGTTTACCCGATCGAGATAGAGCAAGTGATCGAGGACATGGAGGGAGTCCACGAGGTCGCCGTTGTCGGAGCCCACGATGAGGCGTACGGCCAGATCCTCGCCGCGTTCGTGACCGGCACGGTCACGGAACAAGAAGTAATCGACGTCTGTAAGCGGGAGCTCGCCTCCTACAAGGTGCCACGCAAAGTAATTGTGCTCGACGAGCTGCCTCGCACCAGCACGGGCAAAGTCCTAAAGCGCGAGCTCATCCAGCAGCTTTCAGGTAGCTAGCCGTACACCGCGGACTCACGAGTTGTCCGTAAGCTAGCTGCATGCCCGTCTTTCCGTTTGACGGTTTCAGGATTGCCTACGAGCAACGCGGACGCCGCCGCGGTGCGAACTCGCGCCCCATTGTTCTAATCCACGGGTTGTTGTTCCCGCGGGCGCATCACTATCCACTTGCCGACGCTCTGGCAGAGCGCGGCAACAGAGTCATTCTCATCGACCTACTCGGCCATGGAGAGAGCGACAAGCCTCAGCACTCGCGCTACTACTCGATGACGCAGTTCGCCGAACAGGTGATCGAGCTGCTGGATCATCTCGAAATCGACAAGGCAGTAATCGGTGGAACCTCGTTGGGGGCCAACGTCACTCTCGAGACCGCGGTACTTGCTCCGAGGCGAGTCCGAGCCATGTTCGTGGAGATGCCCGTCCTCGAACGCGCGGCGCCCGCTGCGGGAATGATCTTTCTTCCACTGACGATCGCGTACTCACAGGGCGCGAGCGTTATGGAGGCGTTCGCCAAGGTGATCCGTCGTCTGCCTCGAGGAAACACCTTGTACGTCGACGTGCTGCTGGATCTGTTGTCGCGCGATCCGGTCGCCTCCGCGGCGATCCTCCACGGGCTTCTCACCGGTCGGATCGCGCCCCATCCTTCGGAGCGGGAGAACATGCGGCATCCGACCCTGATCTTCGGACACGACCGCGACATCCTGCATCCGTTCTCCGATGCCGAGGCGCTGAGTCGCGAGCTCCGCAACTCCGAGCTGATTCAGGCCAACTCCTTTTTCGAGCTGCGCTTCCCACCCAATCGGCTGTCCGACGCGATGGCCGACTTCCTCGACGAGGTCTGGGGATGAACCGCAAGCACATGCCCGATCCCTGCGCGGTCGTGATCTTCGGCGCATCGGGCGATCTGACCAGCCGCAAACTTTTTCCCGCGCTGCACAACCTGCAGATCGAGGGCCTGATGCCGGACAACACGGTCATCGTCGGCTCGTCGCGCTCTCCCTACGCGCCGGAGGAGTTCCGCGAGCGGATGCGAAAGGCCGTCGCGGAGCACTCCCGCCGATCCCCCGATGAGGACCAGGCGTGGGCCGGTTTCGCGAAGGACATCCACTATGTGGCCGGCGACGTAACGGACGAAAACCTGTATCGGAACCTGAAGACGGTCTTGGAGAAGGCGGACGCGGAATCGGGCACCGGAGGCAATCGTGTTTGGTATCTGGCTACTGTGCCGAGCCTCTTCCCGGTGATCGCGGAACAACTCGGCAAGAGCGGCTTGCTGTCGACGTCCGGCTGGCACCGTTTGGTCGTAGAGAAGCCTTTTGGCGAGGACCTCCAGTCGGCTCGGTCTCTTAATGACACCCTCACCGCGAACTTCTCGGAAGACCAGATCTTCCGCATCGACCACTATCTTGGAAAAGAGACGGTACAGAACCTGTTGATCTTTCGATTTGCGAACGCGATCTTCGAACCGATCTGGAACCGTCGCTACGTGGACCACGTGCAGGTCACCGTGGCGGAAACGATTGGCATCGAGGACCGCGGCGCGTTCTACGAGCGCACCGGTGCCCTTCGCGATGTTGCTCAGAACCATCTCCTGCAGCTACTAGCGCTGATCGCCATGGAACCTCCGGTTGCTTGGGATGCAACATCGATACGCGACGAAAAGGTGCAGGTTCTTCGAGCGGTTCGCCGGTGGTCGGCCAAAGAGTGCGCCAATGAGGTCGTGCGCGGTCAGTACGAAGGCTATCGAGAGGAGAAGAACGTCGATTCCAAGTCGTCCACCGAGACGTTCGTCGCGAGCCGCCTGTTCGTCGACAACTGGCGCTGGGCGGGCGTGCCCTTCTATCTGCGAACTGGAAAGAAGATGGCGGACAAGCGCACAGAGATTGCGATCCAGTTCCAGAGCGTGCCGCACCTGATGTTCGCGAAGACCGCGGTCGAGGAGCTGCAGCCCAACGTTCTCGTGATCCGGATACAGCCACGTGAGGGGTTCTCCCTGACATTCGGCACCAAGGTGCCCGGCCCCGAGGTGGAGGTACGCACCGTCGACATGGAGTTCGACTACGAACAGGATTTCGGATCGGGGAGCCCCGAGGCCTACGAACGCCTTTTGCTCGATTGCATGCTCGGCGAGGCGACGCTGTTCGCGCGCAACGACGAGATAGAGGAGGCGTGGGAGATCGTCGATCCGATCCTCGTGTGCTGGAGCGGAGGTGGACAGCCCGCCGCCTACGCGGCGGGCTCATGGGGGCCGGATTCCGCGGACGAGTTGTTGCGCCGCGACGGCCGCCGGTGGCGCGACCACATCGAGTGAGTCTTACCTACTCGGTTTTCTCGTCCGAGGAATGGGCGGACGCTGCCGCGTCTCACATCTCGAAAGCATTGCCCGCATCGGGATCGGTGGTCCTAACGGGCGGCTCGGCGGCGCGCCGCGTCTATCCGCTGCTGGCCCATCTGGACGCCGACTGGTCCGGGCTAGAGGTGTTCTTCTCCGACGAGCGCTGTGTTCCACCCGATCATCCGGAGAGCAACTACCGCATGGCATCCGAACTTCTGCTGGACCGCGCGCAGCCGGGAGCAGTCCACCGCATGCGCGGCGAGCTCGACCCGGGGGCAGCGGCCGCGGAGTATCACGACGCGCTCGTCGGGCCGGTAGGAGCCGGGCTGGACCTCCTGTTGCTCGGTATGGGTGGCGATTGCCACATCGGCGCGCTGTATCCGGACGCGCCGTCTCTCGCCGAGCGGTCGGCACTATGCACGGCC
>DATADF010000032.1:0-5365 GCA_036258695.1 Actinomycetota bacterium | reverse complement strand
ATCTCACCCCAAAACAAACGCGGTGACCCTCCATAGTCGGCCCAGAACGCAATGGCATCACCGCTCGGCGACCACACCGGGGAGCGTTCGTTGCCGGCGTCATCGACGATCGACGATTTGCCGGAACCATCCGGGTTTATTCGAAATATCCCTCCTCCGGGCGTCGAAGATTCGGCGGCAAGCTGTGCTCCGCTTGGCGCCCATGACAGCCGAACACCCTCCGTCACCTCACGAACCTGGGTGCCGTCGGCGTTCGCAACGAAGATCGTCGGAGGATGCGAGAGGTCAGACGAGAACGCGATCTTGGTCCCATCCGGAGAGAACTCCGGGTCCCGTTTGTGTTCTCCAGAAAATCCGAAGGCCATCTCGCCGCTGCCGTCGGAGTTGATGACATGGATCTGTTCGACGTTAGGAGCCGGCGTGGGGGACTCCGAGCTTCGATTTGCGACAAAAACGATCTTGGTGCCATCCGGCGACCACGATGGGTCACGATCGGGACTGCTGTTGAACGTCAGGCGCGTTCTGCCGGTTCCATCGGTATTGATGACGAAAAGTTCGCTACTCGCTACTCCCGGCACATCGGCCGCGAAGACGACCTTGGAGCCGTCGCTCGAGAATGCGGGGTCGAACCCGCTCGTCAGCTCTCTCAACCCGGTTCCGTCGGGATTGATAAGCCAGATCGAGCCCGCCCGGGTAAAGGCAATGAGGCCGTTACCTCCGGGGAAGGTCGCCTGCGCCATCGGAGGCACTAGCACAGTCAAGAGCGATGCAACCACCAGCGCCGTAACCCAGGCTGCTGCATCACGCGTCTTTTTGATCGACATCACGCAACCCCCTCAACTCGAGACGACGACGTTGCGTCCCTTCAGAGTCACCTTTCCTTCGAGGATCAATCGGCAGGCTTGCGGTAGTAATCGATGCTCGACTTGCTTGATTCGTTCGTGCAACGTTCGCTCGTCGTCGTCGGGCTCGATGGGCACCTCCTCCTGCAGGAGGATCGGACCGTGGTCGACCTCGTAGTCGACGAAGTGCACCGTCGAGCCGGTCGTATCGACTCCTGCCGCCAGAGCGTCGCGCACGCCATGCGCGCCCGGGAACTGCGGCAGTAGTGATGGATGCAGGTTTATGAGGCGCCCGGAGAAGGCATCGACGAATCCAGGCGGCATGAGTCGCATAAAGCCCGCCGAAACGACGAGCTCGGGTTCGTAGCTTGCCACGACAGCGCGCAACTTCTCGCCCCATTCCTCGCGCGAACCGAAGGCCTTGAAGTCGATCATCTCCGTAGCAATTCCTAGCTCAGCGGCAGTCTTCAGCCCGGCACAGTCGCGGTCCGCAACCACGACCCCTACGTCTCCAGGAACTTCACCCTCATTGCAGGCGCGCACCAGCGCCTCCATGTTTGAGCCGGTGCCGGATATCAACACGGCGATTCGCCCGCTCACGGCCTCACCTTAGTGGGAGTGCAGTTCGATCCGGTTACGTCGCGGTCCAAATGAGGAAGACGATGAGCAGGATCGCCAGGAGTATGGAGGCGCCACGAACGACCGGGTTCGTTGCGAACGACGAGAAGAATCCCCTAGGCGGACCTTCGGGATCCCACGCCGATGCGGGAGAAGGATCGTCGTCGGGAGAATCCAGAGCGTCGCCGATGACCGCTCGCGCCCGCTCCGCGTCATCCGCATTGACCCACACGCGCACGTCGGCCATCGGCCCCGCGGTCAGCTTGTAGACCTGGCCCCACGCTTCGCCCTCTCCCGTGAGCATGGACTCGATATCGCTTCCGCGCAGGAGCGATCGGATCATCTCGCCGTTCATATGACCCGCGGTGCGATGCACCTCGACCAATTCAGGACCGAGTGCCCAGCGTTCCTCGGGAAGCTCGGCCACCAGATCCGCACCGCACTCCGGACAGCGAGTAACGCCGTCTCTGTACTCGTCCGTGCATGAGGGACAGAACACGACAGAAGGTTAGGAGAAGCGACTAGCTGCGAACGAGCTCGGCGACCAGCTCGGCGACTTCGGTGGGGTTCGTACCGACACGAATGCCGGCCGCCTCTAGAGCATCTTTCTTCGATTGCGCGGTGCCCTTCGCCCCCGAGATGATCGCCCCCGCGTGGCCCATCCGCTTGCCGGGAGGCGCCGTGAAGCCCGCGATGTAGGCGACGACCGGCTTGCTCATATTCTCTTGAATCCAGCGAGCGGCACGCTCCTCGGCATCGCCTCCGATCTCGCCGACCAGGACGACGATCTTGGTCTCGGGATCCCGCTCGAACTTCGACACGATGTCGATGAAATCGGAGCCGGGAATCGGGTCGCCGCCGATGCCCACACAGGTCGACTGCCCGATCCCCCGCTGCGTGAGCTCATGGATGATCTGGTAGGTCAAAGTACCGGAGCGCGACACCAAGCCCACGGGGCCGGGGATGCAGATCTCACCGGGAATGATCCCGACGTTGGCCTTGCCCGGGGAGATGAGTCCGGGACAGTTGGGACCAATCAATGTCACGTCCCCATTGTTGGCGCGCAAGTACGGCACCGTGCGCGCCATATCCATTGCCGGAATGCCTTCCGTGATCGCCACGATCACGTCGATGCCGGCGGCGTGCGATTCCAGGATCGCGTCCGCGGCGAACCGAGCAGGTACGAACACCATCGACGTGTTGGCTTCGGTCGCGGCAACGGCCTCGGCAACGGTATCGAATACGGGTACACCGTCGACGTCGGTCCCGCCCTTACCGGGAGTGACCCCGGCCACCACATTGGTTCCATAGTCGCGGTTACGCCCAGCGTGGAAAGTGCCCTCGCGACCGGTTAGACCCTGAACAACAAGACGCGTCTGTTCACCGATCAGGATCGCCACTAAGTGCTCCGGCCAGTAATGTTGGCGAGATACTGGCGCGCGAAAAGCGAGCAAGGCAAGGCCGCAGGGAGGCCGCATGCCGGAGGTATGCGACCGAGCCCGGGTGCCCTCTGGGCGCGCCGCAGCATGGCGACGCTTTGCAGCCGCCGGGAGCCCCCAAACATTGCTGGCCGGTGCACCTAGGACGCCTTCCCATGCGCGAGCTCGACGGCTTTCGCTGCAGCTCCAAGCATCGTGTCGGCCGTCACCAACTTGGGGTGCGGCGCGTCGGCGAGCATCTTGCGCCCTTGCTCGGCGTTCGTTCCGTCGAGCCGCACGACGATCGGGACTTTCACATCCAACCGACCGAGGGCATCGATGATCCCCTCGGCAACCAGGTCGCAACGCGTGATGCCTCCGAAGATGTTGATGAATACGCTGCGAACCTCGGGGTTGGACATGATGACCTCGAGCGCAGACGAGAGCAGCTCGGCCCCCGCGCCCCCTCCGACATCCAGGAAGTTAGCGGGGTCTCCCCCGGCTGCCTTGACGACGTCGAGGGTGGACATGACGAGCCCCGCGCCGTTGCCGATGATTCCGATGTCGCCATCCAGCTTGATGAAGTTCAGGCCCTTCTCTTTCGCGAGGCGTTCCTGCTCGGGGATCTCATGCGCGGCCTTCAGCTCGTCGAAATTCGGGTGACGGAAGGCGGCCGAGTCGTCGAGCGAAACCTTGGCATCGAGCGCCATCACTCGTCCCTCGCCCGTCAAGACGAGCGGGTTGACCTCGATCAACGAAGCATCGAGCTCGACGAAGGCCCGGTACAGGCGCGGGATCAATGCGATCGCTTCCTTGCGCGCCTCCTCGTCCAGGCTCGCGCCAAAAACCAACGCGCGCGCATGGAAGTCGGAAATCCCAAGCAGAGGATCGATATGGACTTTCGAGATGGCCGAGGGCTCGGTCGCCGCGACTTCCTCAATATCGACTCCACCCTTGGCGCTCATGATTCCGACGAACTTGCGCGCCGAGCGGTCGAGCGCGAAGGACAGGTAGTACTCCGCCTTGATGTCGCCCGCTCGTTCGACCAGGACGCGATTTACTTTGTGGCCCCGCGTCGGATCTTGGGGGCTGAAGATCTCCATGCCGAGAATGTCCTGTGCCGTGGCGCGTGCCGCGTCGGCCGATTCCGCGAGCTTGATACCGCCGGCTTTGCCGCGGCCTCCAACCAACACCTGTGCCTTTACAACGACACGGCCGCCGAGACCGTGCGCGGCCTCGGCCACTTCATCGGGCGTCTTCGCGACGCGGCCTTCGGGCACCGGCACTTCGAATCGACGCAGTAGTTCCTTGCCCTGGTACTCGAAAAGGTCCATCAGCCGGCCTTCTGCGCCTGCGGGGCGATGTTCTCGTCGACCCAGTCGATGATCGTCTTGGTCGACGTGCCCGGAGTGAAGATCTCGACGATGCCTGCTTCTTTCAGTTTGGGTATGTCCGCATCGGGGACGATGCCTCCGCCGAACACGACGATCTCATCGCCGCCTTGCTCGCGAATCAGCTCCAGCACACGTGGGAACAGCGTCATGTGGGCACCGGAGAGACAGGAGAGTCCCACTCCGTCCACGTCCTCTTGGATGGCTGCCGCCGCAATTTGCTCCGGCGTCTGATGCAGTCCCGTGTAGATCACTTCGACACCGGCATCCCGCAGCGCGCGCGCGACGACCTTGATCCCACGGTCGTGCCCGTCCAAACCTGGTTTCGCTACGAGGATCCGCGGACGCCCCGGCATCTTCTCCCACATCGCTGTGAGTTGCGCGTTACGGTTGCGCACCGAGACTAGCAGGTGCTCTCCCTCCGATGACCGAGACCAGCGCGGGCGCGGCCCCGCTCTTCGTTGACGCAGATTCATTCTCGCCGCTCGTCGATGAGCTTCAGCCGAGTGACCCTCTGCAATTTCCGGGCTATGTGGACGAGCTCGCCCGAGCACGAGAGCAGAGCGGCGCGACCGAATCTCTCTCTGTAGGACACGCCACCGTAGATGGCTTGAACGTCATTGCGGCTCAATTCAATTTCGGCTTCCTCGCTGGGAGCCTGGGAACGGTCGCCGGCGAGCGGCTCGCGCGCGGTCTCGAACACGCCGCGACAGGCGGATTTCCATTCGTCTTGCGAACCGCGACGGGCGGCGCGCGCATGCAAGAGGGAATGGCTGCCCTTGTCCAGATGCCGAAACTGGTGACGGCGCGAAAGGGTCTTGCGGATGCAGGGGTCCCTCTGATCGCGGTGTTGGGTCATCCCACGACCGGCGGTGTGCTTGCCAGCAACGCAGCACTGGCCGACGTCACGCTCGCCGAAGCCGGCGCCACGGTCGGATTCGCGGGGCCGCGCCTGGTTGAGCAGGTATCGGGAAGACGGCTACGCGCCGGATCGCATACCGCCGAGGGTGCACTGAGCGCGGGGCTGGTCGATGCCGTCACGGAGCCCGACGAACTTCCGTCGGTTCTCGGACGGCTGCTGGAGGTCTTAAGCCCC
>DATADF010000031.1:0-2615 GCA_036258695.1 Actinomycetota bacterium | reverse complement strand
TATGTCCCGGGAGGCCGCGGGACGTCCGAGGATTTCGGAAACAGAAACTTTGAGTTCGTCTGACACGCGAACAACCCTGTGGTCGAGCGATCGGATGGGCGGGCAACGCCTGCGCCGGCGAGCAAGGATACCAAACAGGCCCCTTTTCCCAGCTTTTGGTAGGCGCTGCACAGTGGTTAGACGAGAGCGTGGGCCGCCCCCGCCCTCCTTAGACGGGCTCGTGCAGCTCCGTGGGCTCGCCCGCGCCGTTAACTTCTCCACCGTCGGCCTCCGGGGTGACGGCGCCGACCGACCGCTGACCCCGGAGCTGTTCGCGGCCGCGCGCCACGGTGGCGAGTGTCTTGTTGAGGAGGATCTCGAACGCCGCCAGCTTCTGGTCGACGTAGTCCTCGGCCTCGTGCTGGATGCGGACTCCCCGCTCGCGCGCGTCGTCCAGGATGCGCTCGGCCTCACGTTGGGCTGCTTGGTAGATCTCGGTCCGGGACAACAGCCGGTCGCGCTGTTCGCGGGCCTCGGAGATGATCCGCTCGGCTTCCTTGTGAGCGCGCGCCAGCAGCTCGTCGCGGTCGCGTGCCATCCATCTCGCTTGCCGGATCTCCTCGGGAACTTCGTCTTTGAGTTGCGCGAGCAGCTCGAGGAACTCCTCGCGGTTGATCACCGCGCTCGAGGACAGAGGCACCGACTTGGCCTCCTCCACGAGCACCTGCATCTCGTCGATTCGTTCGATCAAGTCCATGGCCACACCTCTGTCGCGTGGTTTATGAGTCTCGTCGGGCCGACTGCCGGCCCCTATGACGTCAAGGATGCCACGCGAAGAAGGCCCTCAGGGGGCACTGCGGCAATTTCGTCGGTTGCCCGCCCGCCGGAAAAACCATCATTTTGGTCTCTAGCCCTGGGGGAAACGACCCTCCAGGGCTGCCAGGACGCCCTCCGGCACGAGGCCTTTCACGGATCCGCCGTAGCGGGCAACCTCCTTTACGAGGCTGGAGGACAAAAAGGCGAACTCCGGCTGTGCCGTGAGAAAAAGCGTGTCGATCCCCGTTAGAGCCGTATTCATCTGCGCCATCTGCAGCTCGTACTCGAAATCCGAGACGGCTCGCAGCCCTTTCACGATCACCTCGGCGCCGTGAGCCTGAGCGAAGTCGACCAACAAACCGTCGAACGACGCGATCTCGACGTTGCCGAGATGGGCGAGAGCATCGCCAAGCATCTCGGTGCGCTCATCGATCGTGAAAAGCGACTGCTTCGACGGATTGGCGATGACGGCAACGATCACGCGGTCGAAATGTCGGGCGGTTCGCTCCACAACGTCCAAGTGCCCATTGGTGGGTGGGTCGAACGACCCCGGACACAGGGCTGTGGTCAATTACTCCTCTTCGTGCCCAAAGACGAGGATCTTCGATTGCCCGTATTCCTTGTCCCACAGGAGTCGAAGGCCAAGCGGTCGTAGCCGGGTCTCCTTGGCCGGACGGTGTACGACAACGCGCCCTTCGTCGGCGAGGAAGCCGCCCGTCACGATGGCCTCGAGGTCCGCCGCGACACCCTCCTTGGGAGTGGTGTACGGGGGGTCGAGGAATATCAAGTGCATCCGCTCCTTGGACCCGCGCGAGAGAGTGTGACGCACATCGGCCCACACGACCTTTGATTGCCGGGAGAGACCCGTCGTCGAGATGTTTTGTTCGAGCTTCGTGATGGCATCTCTGGCGTTCTCCACGAAGGTCGCCTTCTTGGCGCCGCGCGACAGCGCCTCCAGGCCGAGCGAGCCGGAGCCTGCGTACAGGTCGAGGACCTTCATGCCCTCGAGGTCGCCGAGCGCGGAGAAGACCGCCTCTTTGATGCGGTCCGTCATGGGACGCGTCCCGGTAGTGGGCGACTTCAAGCGCAGGCCCTTGGCCTTGCCGGCGATAACTCTCACGCTCTAAGCCTATAAAACTGGTTGGTGCCGGCTCCGTTCAGCCCGAATGGACGACCTCCAGCGCGTGTTCCGGGAAGCGCGCTCTCATCTCCCGCGCCAGGGGTTCATGCTCATAGTCGGCCAGCTCTGGATCGTCATCGAGAAGGCGCGCGGCCACCTCGCGCCCTTTCTTGATTATGTGTTGGTGCTTCAGCACGCGTGTCAACTTCAGCTGGGGCATTCCGGACTGGCGGGTACCGAACAGCTGGCCCTCCCCTCGCTGTTTGAGGTCGGTCTCCGCAAGTTCGAACCCATCTTGCGAACGAACGAGCGCGTGCAGTCTCTCGGCCACTAAAGAGATACCGGGATCGTTGTCTGATTGGCCGAGATCGAGGTCCGTCACCAGGATGCAGTGCGACTCGTGACGGCCGCGTCCGATCCGTCCCCGGAGTTGGTGTAGCTGGGCGAGCCCGAAACGCTCCGCGTTCTCGATCATCATCACGGTCGCATTTGGTACGTCGACTCCGACCTCGATCACGGTGGTGGCGACGAGCACCTGCGTCTTGCCCTCGCGAAAGGTGGTCATCGCACGCTCTTTCTCATCGCTCTTCATATCGCCGTGGACGAGGCCGACTGTGAGGTCGGGGAAGACCTCGGTCGCCAGGCGCTTCGCCTCCGACTTCGCGTTGCGCAATTCCGTCTTGTTCGATTCATCGCGTAG
>DATADF010000030.1:0-2621 GCA_036258695.1 Actinomycetota bacterium | reverse complement strand
GCGGCCGCCTCGATCAGCGTCCCGTCCACCGTGAAGTGCTCGTCCGAGAGCAGCCCCTGCTCATGTGCCCGGCCGACCACCTCATCAAACAACTCCTGCCCAACGTGGTGTTCGAGCAATCGGGCGCGGTTCTTCGTAAAGACGGTCGGGTCGGAGCTCGGCTCGATCGGGTCCAGGTCGAGATTGGGTAGGCCGCCGGCGAGGTCCCGCCTCTCGGCGGGCCTTCTCCGACGGCCCCCCACCGAACCGGACGTGACCGTTTGCGGTCATCCGGCTCTCCAGTGTCTCTTATCCGTGAAGGGTGCCCCGTGCCACCTTGCGCGGTGGACGTCCGTGCTGGATGTCCAGGTGGCACGTGCGGCAGACGACCAGGGTCTTGCGCTGGCGCGCGACCATCGCTCGGACCCACGCGGGCTTTTCGGCCCGCCCCCGGCGCTTCAGGTTCTTCAGGGCTCGGACGTGGTGGACCTCGACGTTCTTGCGCGAGCCGCACAGCTCGCACTCGTCCGCCAGTAGTCGCTGTTCCAGGTCCGTCCTGTCATAGTTCCAGACGCGTCGGGGCTGGTCGTCGAGGACGGCGTCCTTGCGGTGCTTGAGCGTGACGCCACCCCACGTGGCTACCAGCGGCTTCTTCTCGCTCCGCTCGACCGTGACCCGCAAGCCCTTGTAGGGGCCGGCGGGCGTCTGGAGGATGGCCCGGTGGCGCCGGTAGACCTTGGCGACGCTGATCCGCAACTTGGCGGCCAGCGTCTTGGTCAGCGACGTCTCCATGACCCACTTCAGACGGCCGAGACGGTGCAGGTTGAAGGCGCGCCGGTAGTACTCGACGATGCCCCGGTACTCCGCCTGGTACTGCTCCACGATGCTGAAGACGCTGTCATGGAGTCGCTCCGTGCGGTGTACCGGCTTCCCGTCGAGCAGGTAGGGGGCGCATTTCTTCCCCACCACGTCCGTGGGCACGCGCACCCCGGCCACGCCGTTGATGCGGCGGTGGCCGGAGCGTGTGCGAGCCGTGTCGTCGTGCAAGACGATCACCTCGTAGCCGAGGAAGCGCGCGGCTTGCGTCCGCGCGTGGGTGATCAGCGTCTTCTCGTCGGCGAGTTCCGACTTGAGGGACTCGCGCAGGAACGCCCCGGCCTGGCGCTTGATCTCCTCGGCTTCCGAACGCGGGCCGATGAACCCGAGCAGCCAGTCGTCCGCGTACCGCACGTAGCGCAGCCGACGGTAGCTGGGATCGGTCGGGTCGCCGGAGGGGAGGCGCTTGGCGCGCTCGCGCAGCGCCCGCGCCTCGCTCGTGCGGCCCGCCCGGTCCAACTCCCACGCGCGGCGCATGGCCGTGTTGTACGGCGGGTTCGCCCGGCGCTCGGGGCCTCGGGTGTACGCGGGGAGGAGGGTAGTCTCGATCCACCTGTCGAATCGGTCAAGGTAGACGTTCGAGAGGATCGGGCTCACCACGCCGCCTTGCGGAGTCCCGCTGAGCGTCGCGTTGAACTCCCAGTCCTCCAGGTAGCCCGCCTTGAGCAGCTCCCTGAGCAGCCGCAGGAAGCGGCCGTCCTGGATCTTCTCGGCCAAGATCCCGAGCAGCACATCGTGATCGAGGCTGTCGAAAAATTGGCTGAGATCGCCCTCGATGAACCACCTGGTCCCGTTCCACGTGCGGTGCACCTCGTCGAGCGCGGTGTGGCACCCGCGCCTCGGACGGAAGCCGTGGGAGCGGTCGGAGAACTGGGGCTCGTAATACGCCTCCAGGATGAGGCGGATCACCTCTTGCACCAGCTTGTCCGACCAGGTCGGGATGCCGAGCGGACGCTGCTTCCCGTTCGCCTTGGGAATGTACGTCCGTCGGGCCGGCGTCCACCGATACCGCTCGAAGCGCAGGGCCTCGATGATGGTGTCGATCTTGGCCAGGCTCATCCCGTCCGCGGTTTCGTCCGTGGCCCCGGGCGTCAGGGCACCGTCGTTCTTGGCGATGCGGCCGTACGCCAACAGGAACAGGTCCCGATTCCAGAGGAGGCGATACACACGCTCAAGCGGCAGTCCTCTACTGCCGCGCTCGCGGATGACGTTGAGAATCGTCTGGGCGTTGCGCATCACGCGCACCTCCACGCTCTCTCGTCGAAGACACCTGCCCTGCCCGTGGGTGGTGCTCCACGGGCTCTGGCCCGCCTGCGCGGGCTGCCCCTTCGCCATGTGGCCGGCTTCCCTGTGGTGCAGGGGGGATCGGTACCCTTCCGACCTCGGACTACTACGGGGGCTCTGTGGCCATAGGGCTCGCGCCCCGTAGGCCATCCTGAGTTCCGTTGCAACTGGACGGTGAGCGCGACTGCAGGTGCCCCGTTCGTTCCCTTGAATGCCCTCACTGGGCATCGCTCCCCGGGGGAGGATTTCCGGCAACTGGTCCCGCTTTGCCGTATCCCGGGGACGCCGCCATCGAGGCGCTGTGATCGGCGGGCGTTCCGTTGCGCCGCCGGGGACTGGGGTTCAAGCAATCCAGCCTTCACCATGTCGCGCGAGTCTCGCGGGACGAGGCCCTAAGCGCCTTCGGTTCCCCTCCCGCTTCGACGGCATGCTGGTGTCCCCTTCGGGTTTCCCCTCCAGGTAAGCCGTTGACTCAGGGGTGA
>DATADF010000029.1:0-11509 GCA_036258695.1 Actinomycetota bacterium | reverse complement strand
CCTCGATCTACGTGTCAAGGTGGAGCCGGACTGGCAGCGCCGTGCTCAATCGCTCGACCGACTGGGCTTCACCCGCGACTAGAGGGATCGCACGTTGTCAGACAGTTGTCAGACACGTCTATCGCACATACTCGCTCGCCCTCGTGAGGGGCGTCACGGGTATTGTCTGGACATGCCTCAAGCCACAGTTATGAGCTATGACTCGATAACCCGCACGGGCACGCTGGTAAGCGACGATGGGGCCACGACCTACGAGGTCGACCCCGCAGCGATGGACTCGTCCCCGATGTTCCGTTTTTTGCGCCCGGGCCAGCGCGTGACGTTCGAGCTCGTCGACGACCAGGGCCGAAAGCAGGTCCGCAATCTTCGGATCGGCATTGCCTGAGTAAAGACGGGGGCCGCCGCTAGTCTGGAATCATGCCGGGCCTCTATCGCGACGAAGCCGTCGTCCTCCGCACCATGAAGCTGGGGGAAGCCGACCGGATCATCACCGTGTTCACCCGCGGCCACGGCAAGCTTCGGGCGGTCGCCAAGGGCATTCGGAAGACCAAGAGCCGCTTCGGAGGCCGGCTCGAGCCGTTCACCCGGGCCCATTTGATGCTCTATCGGGGCCGTGACCTGGATACGGTGACCGGTGTCGAGATCATCGATTCGAACAAGGCGGTACGCGACGACTACGCCCGGCTAGTGGCAGCGGCCAGTCTGGTCGAGCTGGTCGAGAAGATCACTCCGGATCGGGAGAGCGCCTTCTCCACCTATGCACTGTTAGTCGGCGGGCTCAAAGCGCTTTCGGAGGACCGCGGGACGACGGTCGTCCCCGCATTCCTCGTGAAGTTGCTCTCGATCTGTGGCTATCACCCCCAGTTGAGCGTGTGCGCATCTTGTGGAGAGACCCACAGGTTGTCGGCTTTCAGTCCGCCGCTTGGCGGGGCATTGTGTAACTCCTGCTGGTCCGAGGACGACACCGCCCTGCGTCTGCCGGGGGACCGCATCGATCTGCTGCGCCGGTTGCTGGCGGGGGACTTTGGCGAGCCGGGTGAGGAGGCTGCCACTGCCGAAGTGACCGACGTAATGCGGCGCTACGCCGAATACCATTTGGAACGCCCTCTCCGAAGTCTGCAGTTGCTCCCTCTCAGCTGAGCCCTAGCGGCGATTGAGGAGGTGAGGGCGGGCGGCGTGGCTGGTCAGGGTGGAAGGGAGCGCTCTGCAGCTCGGCATGTCGCGATCATCATGGACGGCAACGGCCGTTGGGCTGAGCAGAGGAACTTGCCGCGCACCAAGGGGCACGAGGCCGGGGAGCGGGCTTTATTCGACGTTGTCGAGGGCGCGCTCGAGGCCGGAATCCGCTATCTCTCCGTGTTTGCGTTCTCGACCGAGAACTGGTCGCGCCCGGACGAGGAGGTCGATTTCCTCCTCGGCTTCAATCGGAGCTTGCTGCGCCAGCGGCGCGATGAGTTGCACCAGCGCGGAGTCAAGATCAGGCGGATCGGTCGCGTCGAGCCGGTGCCTCAGGACGTGCTCGACGAGTTCGCAGACGCAGAGGAGCTGACCGCCGCCAACGAACGGCTGGATCTCCTGGTGTGCTTCAACTACGGGGGCCGGGCCGAGCTAGAGGATGCTGCCGCCGCGGGGCCGATTGCCCAGAACCTGTATGCGCCGGACGTGCCCGATGTCGACCTTCTTATTAGGACATCGGGGGAGATGCGGCTGTCCAACTTCCTGCTATGGCAGTCGGCTTATGCGGAGCTCTATTTCACGGAGACTCTGTGGCCCGACTTCGACCGCCACGCCCTTTTCGCGGCGCTCAACGATTACGCGGCGCGGGAACGCCGCTTCGGCCGAGTTACGCCCGCTCCCGATTGATCAGTTCTCGTCGCCCGCGGATGACTCGGGCGCGCCCTCGCTGCGTTCGATAAGCACGCGCAGGATGCGACGGCGGCGCATGCTGAGGACGCGCAGCCTCCAGTTGCCGTGCTCTACCACGTCCCGGCGTTTCGGGATGCGGCCTAACCGGTCCATCACAAAGCCCGCCACCGTCTCGTAGTCACCCTCTGGCAGCTCGAGACCCGCGCGCTCTTGCGCCTCGTGGACCGTGAAGTTGCCCGGAATCACAACGCGATCGGGACCCAGGCGTTCGATATCCGGCTCG
Source organism: Actinomycetota bacterium (assembly GCA_036258695.1). Taxonomy (GTDB): domain Bacteria; phylum Actinomycetota; class CADDZG01; order CADDZG01; family WHSQ01; genus DATADF01. Next base: position 9,360 of record DATADF010000029.1, on the reverse strand, counting down.
GTGACGTCGTACTCGTCGCGGATCTCCCCGACGAGCTCCTCGAGTAGGTCCTCCAAGGTCACGATTCCCGCGGTTCCTCCGTGCTCGTCCACTACCAGAGCGAAGTGCCGCCGCTCGCGCCGCATGTCTATGAACAAGGAGTAGAGATCGCGCGACTCGGGCACGACCAGCATCTGGCGGATCAGATCGGCGGGCAGCGCCGCGTCCCTTCGAGCATCGGCAAGCCGCAATAGATCTTTGGCGTGGAAGAAACCCAACACCTGATCGAGGTTGTCCCGATAGATGGGGATGCGGGAGTGCCCCGTTTCCACGGCGACCCTCTCTACTTCCGCCACCGTGGCGCTCGCTGGGAGTGCCACCATGTCGGGCCGCGGCACCATGATCGAGGCCGCATCGCGCTGTCGAAAGTCGATGATGTTCGCGAGTAACCGGTGTTGGAACGGATCGATATAGCCGCTCTCGGCAGATTCGGAAATCATGGACGCGATCTCATCGGGAGAGTGCGTGACCGCGATCTCGTCTTTCGGTTCCACCCGCAGAGCTCGAACCCCGGCATTCGCAACGACATTGAGGAGTGTGATGAAGGGTCGGAACAGATTGGCGAACAGGCGGAATGGCACGGCGACTCCCAGAGCACTGCGCTCGGGTTCCGCGATGGCGATGTTTTTGGGGGCCATCTCGCCGATGACCATGTGAAAGAAGACCACAATCGCAAGGGCGATCACGAATGCGGTGGAGTGGAGTGCCGTCGGCGACAGCTCCAGCGGATGCAGCGCTCCTTCGATCAGATGAGCCACCGCGGGTTCCGCCACTGCTCCTAGACCGAGGGACGCCATCGTGATTCCCAGCTGGGCACCCGCCAGCATGAACGACAGCTCCCGAACCGACCGGAGCGCTACCCGGGCGCGCGGATTGCCTTCCGCGGCGAGTTGCTCAATGCGACTGCGCCGCGCGGCTACGAGTGCGAACTCGGCCCCCACGAAGAACCCGTTGGCAAGCAACAGGGCAATCGCCGCCAGTAGGTAGCCGAACGTCACAGCGTCACCTCCTGTTCGGAGCGTGACGGGCCGACCATTAACACCTCGGCGATGCGGTTGCCGTCCATCTCGACGACCTTGAACTCCCAGCCGGCGTGGGACACGTGATCGCCGGACTTCGGTATGCGTTCGAACACACTCAGCAAGAACCCGGCCAGCGTCTCGTACTGCCCCTCCGGCATCTGGAACCCGGTCTGCTCGCGCACTTCGTCGGGGTGGAGCCCTCCGCTCACCACATGGATCCCGGAAGGAGGCTGAGTGAGCCGCACGCGCGCGGCCGAAGGATCGTGTTCATCTTCGATGTCGCCGACGATCTCCTCAAGGAGGTCTTCCAGCGTCACGATGCCGGCATTCCCTCCATATTCGTCGACCACCGTGGCCAAGTGCGTGCGCTCGCGACGCATATCGCGCAGCAACTCGGCGAGGTTGCGCGACTCCGGGACGATCAGGGGATCACGCATGACCTCGGCCACCTCTGCGCGCGAGCGGCGCCCGCGATCTATGCGGTAGGTGTCCTTCACGTGCATAACCCCCACCACATCGTCGATGTCCTTGCCGATTACCGGAAAGCGTGAGTGGCCGCTCTCCAAGGCCACCTCGACGACTTCTTTGAGGGTCTGGTCGCTGCGCAGGGTCGTTACGTCGCCCCGCGGAATCAAGATGTCCGCCGCGGTCTTCTTCCTGAAGTCGATTGATCGGGCCAGAAGAGCCGCCTCTTCTTCTCCGAGCTCTCCTCCTTGGCGCGATGAACGGATGAGGATCTGAAGCTCCTCGAGCGAGTGCACCGAATGCAGCTCGTCGCGCGGCTCGATTCCGAGCAGCCGCACCGTGAGGTTCGCGGAGGAATTCAGCACCACTATGAGCGGCTTGAAGATCAAGTTGATCGCGCGCAATGGGGTGGCCACGGCAAACGCAACCACCTGCGGCCGGGCGATCGCGAGGTTCTTAGGGATCAGCTCGGCGATCACCATCTCGATGCTGGTCGCGAGCACAAGACCCACCGCAATCGCAACCGGCCGCGCGATTGCCGGAGTGAAGAGCGGCGCTATCACCGGCTCGATCAGAAAGCCGACAATGAGCGACGTAACCGTGATTCCAAGCTGCGCACCGGAAAGTTGGAACGACAATGTTTCGAGGGCCCGCAGTGTGCTCTTGGCGGGACGTGATCCCTTCTCCGCCAACTGTTCGATGCGCGTCCGCTCGACGGTGACGATGCCGAACTCGCCGGCAACGAAGAAGCCGTGCAGGAGGATGAGAAATCCGATGAGGACGAGCCCGATGGAACTATCTATGAGTTCCGCCTCCGCTCCGCTCGGCTGATTGCCTCATCTTCGAGGTCAATATGATGCCTCGATGGGACGAGCTTCTATCGACACCATCGTCAACCTGTGCAAGCGGCGCGGGCTCATATTCCCCTCGAGCGAGATCTACGGGGGCCTCCGTTCGGCGTGGGACTGGGGGCCGCTGGGCGTCGAGTTGAAGCGCAACGTCAAGCAGCAATGGTGGTACTCGATGGTCCAGATGCGCGACGACGTGGTCGGCCTGGAGAGCTCCATTCTGATGTCGCCCAAGGTATGGGAGGCCTCCGGCCATGTCGAGACGTTCACCGATCCTCTGGTGGAGTGCACCAACTGTCACAAGCGCTTCCGCGCCGACCAACTCGAGCTTTCACGACCCTGCCCGGAGTGCGGCCAGGGGCCCGCGTGGACCGATCCGCGCCAGTTCAACCTGATGTTCAAGACTCACATGGGTCCGGTGGAGGACTCTGCACACGTCATCTATCTCAGGCCCGAGACAGCTCAGGGCATGTTCGTCGACTTCACACTTGTCCAGCAGGCGGCCCGCAAGAAGATTCCGTTTGGCATCGCGCAGCAGGGAAAATCCTTCCGCAACGAGATAACTCCACACAACTTTGTCTTTCGAACGCGCGAGTTCGAGCAGATGGAGATCGAGTTCTTTGTCAAGCCCGGCACCGACGAGGAGTGGCATGAGTACTGGCTGGAAGAACGTATGCGCTGGTATCTCGATCTCGGTATGAGCAAGGAGAACCTCCGGCTGCGTGAGCACGAAGCCGATGAACTCTCGCACTATGCGAAGCGAACTTTCGACATCGAGTACGACTTCCCGCAGATGGGCTGGTCGGAGCTCGAGGGCATCGCCAATCGCACCGACTTCGATCTCAAGGCGCACGCGGAACATTCGGGCGAGGACCTCTCCTACTTCGACGCCGACACAGAAGAGCGCTACATCCCTTATGTGATCGAGCCGTCGGCCGGCGTGGAGCGTCCAACGTTCGCGTTTCTCATCGATGCGTATCGCGAGGAGGAGGCCCCTACCGCGGAGGGCAAGATGGAGAAACGAACCGTGCTTCGTCTGGATAAGCGCCTGGCGCCGATCAAGGTTGCCGTTCTGCCTCTATCGAAGCACTCCGACCTCAGCCCGGTGGCCGGGGAGCTGGCCGACAAGCTGAGGGCAAGCTTCGTCACCGATTTCGACGTTACGGGTTCGATCGGGCGCCGCTATCGTCGGCAAGACGAGATCGGGACGCCGTACTGCGTAACGGTGGACTTCGACACCCTGTCAGATCATCAGGTGACGGTACGGGATAGAGACTCGATGAACCAGGAACGGATTCCATTAGAGAAGGTCACGGATTACCTAAAGGAGCGGATGGCCGAATGAGCATGACGCTTTCCGGGCGGATCACTGTGCACGGCGACAAGCCTGCACAGACGGCGACCGTCGAACTGAAGAATGCAACCGGCGACACCGTCGACCAAGTCCAGGTCGATGGAGCGGGCCGTTACGTCTTCTACGTGACGGAGGGCGAGTGGTCACTCAACGCGTGGGATGCATATGGCCATAGGGGGAACGGGAGCGCTACCGTCGAGGAAGGCGGGCAGGTCGTACTGAACCTGGATCTCGCCGAGCCCGAGGGAGGACATTAAGCACTCGATGACAAAGTGGGTCTACGACTTCGAGGAAGGCGACGCCTCCCAAAAGAATTTGCTCGGGGGCAAGGGGGCCAACCTCGCGGAGATGACCAACCTCGGCCTCCCCGTGCCGCCCGGATTCACGATTACGACCGAGGCCTGCAACGCCTACCGCGAGGCCAAGGGGGAGTGGCCGGAGGGATTGCTCGATGAGGTAGCCGAGCATCGCAAGGGCCTCGAGGAAAAGATGGGCCGTCAGATCGGCGACTCGGGGGACCCTCTGCTCGTCTCTGTACGTTCGGGCGCCCCCTTCTCGATGCCCGGGATGATGGACACCGTTCTAAACGTCGGGCTCAACGACGAGAGTGTCGAGGGCCTTATCGCGCAGACATCGTCGGATCGCTTCGCGTGGGACTCCTATCGCCGTCTCGTCCAGATGTTTGGGAAGACGGTCATGGGAGTCGAGGGCGATCTATTCGAGGAGGCGATCGACGAAGCGCGCGAAGCCAAAGGCGTGAAGACGGACGTCGAGCTCGAGACGGACGATCTCAAGAAACTGGTCGAGGTCTTCAAGGGCATCGTCTCGGAGCACGCGGGCCGGGACTTCCCGCAGGACCCAACCGAGCAGCTCCATCTTGCGATCGAGGCCGTCTTTCGGTCGTGGGACAACAAGCGCGCCCAGGACTACCGGAGGCGCAACAAGATCCCCGATTCGCTTGGCACCGCCGTGAACGTCCAAACGATGGTGTTCGGGAACAAGGGCGAGGATTCGGGAACCGGAGTCGCCTTCACGCGGGACCCCGCGACCGGAGAGAACAAACCGTACGGGGACTACCTCCAGAACGCGCAAGGCGAAGACGTCGTCGCGGGGATCCGCAACACCATCCCACTGCATGAGATGGGGTCATTGCAGCCGGAGGCATGGGCCCAGCTACAGGAGCACCTGAGGGCGCTGGAGGCCCATTACAAGGACATGAACGATGTCGAGTTCACGGTCGAGCAAGGGCACCTGTGGCTGTTGCAGACCCGGGTCGGCAAGCGGACCGCGCTCGCAGAGTGGGTGATTGCGTGGGACATGCTCGACGAGGGACTGGTCGACGAGACGGCCGCCGTCCGGGACCGGCTGACCGCGGGAAAGCTCGACGAGCTCTTCGCTCCCGTGATCAAGGCCGAGCTGAAGAAGTCGAAGGCCCCATTGGCCCGCGGCTTGAACGCATCGCCGGGCGCGGCGGTGGGCAGAGTCGTCTTCACTGCCGATGAGGCTCAAGCCCAAGCCGAGGACGGGGAGAAGGTCATCCTCGTGCGCCGGGAGACCACGCCGGACGACTACCACGGCATGGTCGCGTCGCAGGGCATCCTGACGTCGGCCGGCGGGACGAATTCACACGCGGCCGTGGTCGCGCGCGGGGAAGGCATCCCTGCGGTGTGCGGCGCGGACGCGATTCGCATCGACCGGGCGTCGAAGCAGTTCCGCGTCGGCGACACGGTCCTGAGAGAGGGTGATTGGATCACGATCGACGGCTCGGACGGCACCGTCTATGCGGAATCGCTCGAAACCGAGCCGTCAGTCCTCGAGGCCGCAATCTTGGGCGACCAAGAGGCGCGCGGGTCAAAGCTCTGGTCGGCGTACGAACGGTTCATGAAGTTCGCCGATGAAGCCCGCCGGTTGCGCGTCCGCGCCAATGCCGATACCGGCGACCAATCGACCAACGCGCGCGCCAGGGGGGCCGAGGGCATCGGCCTGTGCCGTACCGAGCACATGTTTCTCGGCGAAGAGCGTGTCGCCGCGGTGAGAAAGATGATCTTCGCCTCGACCGAGGAAGAAGAGCAGTCCGCCTACGAACAGCTGCTCCCATTGCAGCGCGGCGACTTCGTCGAGATCTTCGAGGCCATGGACGGCCTGCCGGTTACCGTTCGCCTGCTCGACCCTCCTCTCCATGAGTTCCTCCCCAATCATGTCGACCTGGCGGTCGCACTGGCGGTTGCCGAGGAGCGGGGCGAGGACACGATAGTGCTGCGCGACGACAAGCTTTCGCTGGACGAGGCCCGCACCATTCTGGAAAAGGTCGAGGAGCTGCACGAGGCCAATCCCATGCTCGGCCTCCGCGGTGTCCGGTTGGGAATCGTCAAGCCGGGTCTCTATGCGATGCAGGTGCGAGCCATAGTCGAGGCGGCCGTCGAGCTGAAGAAGAAGGGGAAGGATCCGCGGCCCGAGATCATGATTCCGCTCGTTGCGACCGCCGAGGAGTTGGAGCAGATGCGCGCGGAGCTCCAGCCGATCGCGGACGAGATCCTTTCGGACGCGGGGGTGGACCTCCATATCGAGTTCGGCACGATGATCGAGCTACCACGGGCAGCCATCGCGGCGGAGGAGATCGCGCAGCACGCCGACTTCTTTTCGTTTGGCACAAACGACCTGTCGCAGACCGCGTTCTGATTCTCGCGCGATGACATCGGCAAGTTTCTTGCGATGTACGAGGAGCGCAAGCTGGTGCCGGCCAATCCCTTCGTCACGATCGACCGGCCCGGTGTCGGTCGCCTTATGGAGATTGCCGTCGAGGGTGGCCGCGCGGGCAACGAGCAGATGCATCTGGGGATCTGTGGGGAGCACGGGGGAGACCCCGACTCGGTCAAGTTCTGCCACGAGCTTGGGCTCGATTACGTGTCCTGTTCTCCGTTCCGGGTTCCCACTGCCCGACTTGCTGCAGCCCAAGCGGTGCTCGGCGAAGCAACAACCAGCTCGAAGTAGCCCCGGTCTTGCACCGCCTTTCCCTGATGCCTAGCCTGTAGGCACCGCTCGATAGACAGGAGAGAGATGCACTCCCAACGTTTGGCCAAACTCGTCGTCCTCGCGCTCGTTTTGTCGCTCGTCGTACCGGTCTCAGTTCGGGCCGCTACCAGCAAATGTGCGGGTGTTGAAGCGACGAAGGTCGGGACTCCCGGCAATGATGTGCTCAACGGGACGGCGGGGGATGACGTCATTAATGGTCTGGGCGGTAACGACACCATCGACGGGCGGGGCGGAGCCGACCTCATCTGCGGCAAGGGAGGCAAGGACAAGATCGAGGGGGCCGAGGGAGATGACCTGCTCCTCGGAGGCTCCGGTGACGACCAACTCGTGGGCGGCCCCGGGCAGGACTTCGTGTCCTTCCTGGATTCGAAGCGGGGGGTGACGGCAAGTCTCGCGACGGGGCGAGCAACGGGCGACGGATCCGATCGGATGACTGGGATCGAGATTCTTGGGGGCTCGCGTCAGTCGGACAATCTCTCCGGCGACGACGATCAGCTGAACCTCTTTTTCGGCCTTCAGGGCAACGACTCTCTGTTCGGCGGCCGCGGCCTCGACCTTGTGGCCGGCGGGCCGGGCAACGACCGCCTGGAGGGACAGCGAGGTTTTGACGTGGCCGACTTCGCTTTCTCCGCCACGGCCGTGAACGTGAACTTGAATATCTCCAGCGCGACCGGCGACGGAACCGACACGCTGAACGGTATCGAGGTGGTGAGCGGGTCTCCCTTCGACGACATCATCACGGGCGACGGCGCTGCGAACTTCCTCTGGGGTGCGGCGGGAAACGACCAGATCTTCGGGTTGTCGGGAGACGACGACCTGCAAGGTGACGCGGGCGACGACATGCTCGACGGAGGCGAGGGCGACTTTGATTTCGCCGATTATTTCTTCACGGCCAACGCCGTAAACGCCAGTCTGGCGACCCAGACCGCGACCGGCGATGGCGCGGATCAGTTCGCCAATGTCGAGGGTCTCATCGGTTCGTCCTTCGACGACACGCTCACCGGTGGTGGGGGAGACGAGGTTTTCGGAGGCGCGGGAGGCAACGACACGATCGCCGCCGGCTCAGGGTTCGACTTCGTCTTTTACATCGCGGCGGAAGCCGGAGTGACTGTGGATCTTGTTGCAGGCACCTCGAGCGGTGAGGGATCCGACCAGCTCAGCGGCCTGGAGGCCGTCATCGGGTCGGAGTTCAATGACTCTCTCAGCGGCGACGACGCGAACAACGCGCTATTCGGTTTCGGCGGCAACGACACATTGCGTGGTCTCGGAGGCGACGACTATTTCGTGGGCATGCTGGGCGATGACACGATCGAAGGCGGGGCCGGCTCCTACGACCTCGTCGACTATGGGCCGTCGTTCCTCGGCGTTGACGCCAACCTCGACACTGGGGTCGTGACCGGTGACGGCAATGATCGGCTTACCGATATCGAGGGATTGATTGGATCGATCTTTGATGACACGCTGGTCGGCGACGAGTTCACGAACTATCTATTCGGCGGCGACGGCGACGACGTGATCTCGGGTGGGGACGGTGACGATCAGTTAACCGGCGATGTCGGCGCCGATGCAGTTGATGGGGGCAACGGGGCCGATTCGTGCGCAGCAGATGACACGAAGCTGCACTGCGAGACGGTGGGCGAGCCACTCATTCATCCTCTGATCGTGTGGTCGAACGCATACGCGTCGGCCGCCGCGACTATCCGATCGAAGGGGATCCGCTCGAAGGGGTAACCGGACCACGACTTCTGTCGTAGCCCGCTGCTACCTTGTGGGAGATGGCCGATTCCTATCGTGAACAGATAGAGGACAGAGAGCGAGAGCTCCTCTCCGAGCGCGCTCAAAGGGCGGCCGATTCGAAAGGGCGGGAGCGGGCAGAGCCCGAAGACCCCACGCGTACCTGTTATCAGAGGGACCGCGACCGGATCACTCATTGCAAGGCGTTCCGGCGCCTCGGGCACAAGACGCAGGTCTTCCTGGCCCCCGAGGGCGATCACTACAGGGTCCGCCTCACTCACACGCTGGAGGTCACACAGATCGCACGCACTATTGCCCGGGCTCTGCGCCTGAACGAGGACCTCACCGAGGCGATCTGCCTGGGGCACGACCTTGGTCACACCCCCTTTGGCCACCTGGGGGAGGAGGCAGTGGCGGCCTGGTATCCCGGGTTCCGACACAATCTGCAGTCGGTTCGGATCGTGGAGGTGCTCGAGGATCTAAACCTGACTTGGGAGGTCCGGGACGGCATCGCCAACCACACCTGGTCGATGCCGATGCCCGCAACGCTCGAGGCGCAGATCGCCCGGTACGCGGATCGGATCGCGTACCTGAACCACGACATAGACGACGCGATCCGGGCCGGGATCCTGTCCGAGACCGATCTGCCGGCTCAGACGATCGAGGTCCTCGGCGGAACGCACGCTCAGCGGATCACGACCATGGTTTCTGACCTCGTTAGGGCGTCGACTGACCAGCCTGAGGTAACGATGAGCGACGATGTCTCGGCCGCGATGGCCACGGCTCGCGAATTCTTGTTCGAGCACGTCTATCTGGGGCAGGTCGCTCCCGCCACCCGTGCCGCGGTCGAGCAGATCATCCGTAC
>DATADF010000028.1:0-2559 GCA_036258695.1 Actinomycetota bacterium | reverse complement strand
GCCGGGTGCGCGCGTCAATGTGCTCAGCACGAGATAAACGACGTCGCTTTCGTGGGAATGCAGCGTGACTCGGGGGAAGTCGGCTTCGATGTCTGGGTTGGCGGCGGCCTTGGCCCTAACCCAAGGTTCGCTCAGCGGTTGGGGGCCTTCGTAGAGCCCGATGCGGTTCCGGATGTGTGGGCCGGCATCACATCGGTATTCCGCGATTACGGCTACAGAAGGGCGCGGAATCATGCGCGCCTGAAGTTCCTCATGGCGGACTGGGGACCGGAACGCTTCCGCGAGGTGCTGGAGAAGGAGTATCTCGAGGCCGCTCTGCCGGATTCGGGTGAGCCTCCTGCCCCTCTCGATGGCGTGCGCGATCACGTCGGAGTCGGCGAGCAGAAGGACGGTCGTTCTTTCGTCGGATTCGCGCCCCGCGCCGGCCGGATCTTCGGACACCAACTCCGCGCGGTCGCCGACCTCGCCGCGACCTACGGGTCGGGTCGCATCGCCACGACGACGGAACAAAAGATGGTCGTTCGAGACGTCGATCCCCTCCGAGTCGATGAGCTCGTGGCCGCCCTGGAGGACCACGACCTACGAGTGCATCCCAGCGTCTTCCGCCGCGGAACGATGGCGTGCACCGGGATCGAGTTCTGCAAGCTCGCGATCGTCGAAACGAAACAGCGGGCGGACTGGCTGTATCGCGAACTGGAGGAGCGGCTGCCCGACTTCAGCGAGCCGATCCGGATCAACCTCAACGGCTGCCCGAACTCATGCGCGCGCTTCCAGGTCGCGGACATCGGGCTAATGGGCTCGCTGATCAGCAAGCCGGACGGCACAAAGGTCGACGCGTACCAAGTGCATCTGGGAGGCCATCTCGGAACCGATCATGCGCTCGCCCGGAAGCTCAGGGGCTTCAAGGTGCCGGCCTCGGAGCTGGCCGATTATGTCGAGCGTTTGTTGCGCCGCTTCATTTCGAGCCGACGGAGTGATGAACCCTTTCATGAGTGGGCCGTTCGAGTTGAGGAGAGCCAACTGCGATGAGCGTCTTCAATCAGGTCGCCGATGGTCTGAAGCGTCTCTTACCCGGCAGCGCGAGGCCCGTGCCTGCAGCCCGAAGCGTGCACTACAACTGTGTCTGCGACGAGGAGGTCTCGTTGCGGTGCGCCAACGACAGTTGCGCGCGGCGCATCGATCCAGGCTCAAACATGATGGTTGCGCCCGACGGCAGCGTGCTGTGCTCGGAGAACTGCGCGGTTGCGTTTGCAGGAGCCCTCGGGTGAGCATCGCGGGAACCCCGCGCGCGCAACCGTTCTATTGCCCCTATTGCGCGGAGGAGGACTTCATCCCGACCGGCGACCAGAACGGCGAGTTCCACTGCCGCTCCTGCGACCGACGTTTCCTCGTGCGATTCCTCGGCCTCGGCGGCCCGTCATTAGGTCCCAACTGATGGCTTTCGCCTATCCGATAGCGCTTGAGTTGGAAGGCCGCGCCTGCGTGGTTATCGGTGGAGGCGAGGTGGCTGAGCAGAAAGTCTTCGGTCTGCTCGCAGCCGCCGCGCGCGTCACCGTGATAGCGCCGGAGTTCACGGCCGCTCTCGAGACGGCAGCTGAGCGAGGGGAGATTGAACTCCGACACCGTGCTTATGAGCACGGGGACCTCGATGGTTTCTTTCTTGCCATCGCGGCGACGGATGAGCCGGCGACCAATCGCCGGATCTTCGAGGAGGCGAATGAGCGGGGGGTCCTTCTGAACGCGGTGGACGACGTCGCCAACTGCCACTTTGCCCTTCCCTCTGTGGTTCGCCGCGGCGACTTCGTGGTCGCGATCTCCACCGGGGGCAAGGCCCCGGCGCTTGCGAAACGGCTTCGCAGGGAGTTGAGCGATCAGTTCGGCGACGAGTACGGGGAGTTGGTGGAGATTCTCGGTGCGGCTCGAATGGAAGCGCTGCCTCATCGAACCGTGGACTTCGCGACGTGGGCGAACCGCTGGCAGATCGCTCTCGATCAACAGTTGCTTGACTTGGTCAGGCGGGGACGGAGCGCGGAGGCTCAGGCGGTGGTCAGGCGGATCCTCGACGGAGACGATGTCCCGCCGAAGCCACGATTCAGAGACCGGACCCGTTCCGCGTCCTCCCCCCTTTCCAGCCGCGGGCGCGTCGCGATCGTCGGAGCGGGTCCTGGAGACCCGGGACTAATCACGTTGCGCGGCAAGGAGCTTCTCGATGCGGCCGATGTCGTCGTGTACGACCGACTTGTGCACCCCTCTCTCGTGGCCGGAAAGCCCGGGGTCTTCGTGGGCAAGCGCCGTGGGGGACGACAAGCGAGCCAGGAACAGATCAATGCGGTGCTGGTCGATCTCGCGCGCCGGGGCAATGTGGTCGTGCGATTGAAGGGCGGCGACCCCTTCGTATTCGGGCGTGGGTCCGAAGAGGCCGAAGCTCTGGCGGATGCCGGGATTGCCTTCGAAGTGGTCCCGGCCCCCACCTCCGCGATCGCAGCCCTGGCCTATGCCGGCATACCTGTGACCGACAGGCGCTACTCCTCGTCGGTTGCCTTTATCGCGGGGCAGTCC
>DATADF010000027.1:0-4512 GCA_036258695.1 Actinomycetota bacterium | reverse complement strand
CAAAGGGGCCTACCAGGTGACTGTCTTCGAGCACGTCGACGGCGACGGCTACGAGCAGATTGTGTACTGCAACGATGACCAATCGGGACTCAAGGCGATCATCGCCATCCACTCCACCGCGCTCGGCCCGGCGCTCGGCGGGACACGTTTCTACGCGTACGGCTCGGAGACCGAAGCCCTCATAGATGTCCTGCGCCTGGCGAAGGGAATGACGTACAAGGCCGCGGCGGCGGGACTCGACCTCGGCGGGGGCAAGGCGGTCATCATCGGGGACCCCAAGCGGATCAAGACCGAGGAGCTGTTGCGCGCGTACGGGCGGTTCATCGAGACCTTGGGTGGCCGCTACATCACTGCGGAGGATGTGGGGACCTTTCTTGAGGACATGGACATCGTGAGGCGCGAGACCCGCTGGGTCACGGGGTGTTCGCACACATACGGTGGATCCGGAGATCCCTCCCCCGTGACGGCCTATGGAGTGCTGCAGGGGATCAAAGCGTGCGCGCTCGAGGTATTCGGAGATTCGGATCTGAAGGATCGAACGATCGCGATCCAGGGAGTGGGCAAGGTAGGCAGCGCCCTGTGCGGTTATCTCGCGGAGGAAGGTGCTCAGGTCTTCGTCGCCGAAGCCGACGTCGACAACCTTGCCCGGGTCGTACGGGAGTACGGCGTGGAGACGATCGACCCGGCCTCGGTGTTCACGACGGAGGTCGACATCTTGGCGCCCTGTGCCATGGGCGGCTTCATCAACGACGACACCATCGGGGACTTTCGTTGCAAGGTGATCGCCGGAGCGGCCAACAATCAGCTGGCGCGTGACGAGCTGGGCGACAAACTCAAGGATCTGGGGATCCTGTATGCCCCGGATTTCGTGATCAATGCCGGAGGCCTGATCAACGTCGAAGACGAGCTCCGAGGCTACGAACGGGCCCGGGCGATGAAGCGTGTAGAGGGCATCTACAAGCAGCTCCAACACATCTTCGCAATGGCGCGGGAGCGGAACATCTCAACCGCGAGAGCGGCAGTCGAGTACGCGCAGGATCGAATTCGCAAGATCAGCCGTATTCGTCTGGTACGCACGGCCGAGTACGGCCCCCAATCCGCCCACTAATGGTGGATCATTGGCCGCAGAACTAGTCCGGTATATCGGTGACGGAAACCGGGTAGCCGACCGGCAGCCGCCCGAGGCACTGTCTGAGAAAGATCTGCGCGAGATCTTTCGCTGGCTCACGCTGCTGCGAGCGTTTGACGAGCGGGCAGTTGCCCTGCAGCGCCAGGGCCGAATCGGCACATACGCGCTTTACTGGGGCGAAGAGGCGACGCAAGCGGCGCCTCTCTACGCCTGCGAGGACGTGGACTGGGTTTTTCCGTCCTACCGCCAAAACGCGATCGGCATCCTCCGCGGCGTATCCGCCGCCACGGTGCTTGCGTGGTGGCGCGGATACGGCGGGAAGCATGGATTCTGGAACCCACGCGAGCACCGCGTCGCGCCGATCTGCGTACCGATCGGGACACACCTCCCGCACGCGGTAGGCCTTGCATGGGCTGCAAAGATCAAAAAGGAGCCCGTCGCGTCGCTATCGTGGTTCGGGGACGGGGCGACCTCCGAAGGCGACTTCCACGAAGCGATGAACTTCGCTTCGGTCGTGAAGGCACCGACCGTGTTCTTCTGTGTAAATAACCAGTGGGCGATATCGACGCCGATTAGAAAACAGACCGCAACCGAAACTCTGGCCGAGAAAGCGGCTGCCTACGCGATGCCCGGTGTCCGGGTAGACGGGTTCGACCCGATCGCATGCTGGGAGGTCACCAAGCAGGCTCTCGACCGAGCACGCGCCGGCGAGGGACCGACCTTCATCGAGGCTTACTGCTACCGCATCGGTGCTCACGGGACGGCCGACGACCCCCGGCTCTATCGCGATGAAAAGGAGACCGAGGAGTGGCGGCCTCTGGAGCCCGTGGGACGGATGCGCGCATATCTCGAGCGTCAGGGGGTTTTGCAGCCAACCGAGGCGGACCAGATCTTCGAGGAGGCACGCGAGACCATCGCCCAGGCCGTGCGCGAGATGGAATCGATCGACCGGCCCGGACGCGAAGTCTTGTTCGAGCATGTGTACGCGTCGGGCCGGCCGTGGAGCTTCGACGAGGGACTGGAGGAGCTGCGAGCCGTTTCTCGGCCTGCAGAGGTGAGACCTCTTGGCCCGCAACCCCCGGAGGCCGGCACCGGCGATGTCGAAGTACCGACAGGGGAGACCCCGTGAGCGAATCGAACATGGTCGAGGGTCTCAACCTCGCGCTCACTCAGGCTATGGAGGCCGACGATCGCGTGGTCGTGCTGGGTGAGGACGTCGCCCAGACTGGAGGCGTCTTTCGAGTAACCGCCGGGCTGCTCGATCGCTTCGGTGAAGAACGGATCGTCGACACACCTCTGGCCGAGGCGGGAATCGTGGGGAGCGCGATCGGGATGGCGGTCTATGGGTTGCTTCCCGTAGTCGAAATCCAGTTCGACGTCTTCGTGTACCCGGGTTTCGAACAAATCGTCACCCACGCCGCTCGCTACGCGTGGCGTTCGCGCGGGGAGGTGCCGGCGTCGATCGTCGTTCGCATCCCGTTCGGCGGGGGCGTCCGCGCTCCCGAGCTTCATTCCGACTCGCCCGAGGCGCTGTTTGTGCACGTTCCGGGCCTCAAGGTCGTGTGTCCGACGACGCCCACGGATGCTCGCGACATGCTGCTCGCGGCGATCTTCGACCCCGACCCGGTGATCTTCATGGAGCCGAAGCGGATCTATCGCGCCGGACGCGAGGAGATCCCAGAGGAGCCTCCTTTCGAACTCGCGAATGGAAAAGTCGACAGCGATCTACTCAGCCGCGCGCGCGTGCTGCGTACGGGCAAGGACCTGGCGATGATCTCGTACGGCGCGACCGTGCCGCTCACTCTCTCGGCCGCCGAGAGACTCGCTGCCGACGACGGAATCGAAGCTACGGTGCTCGATCTGCGGTCCCTTTATCCGCTAGACGTGGCCGCAATCATCGATGCCGCTACGAGCTGTCGGAGGGTCGTCGTCGTACATGAAGCCCCTCGAACCGCGGGGCTGGGGGCCGAGGTCTCCAGTCTGATCCACGAACGAGCCATGCTGGAGCTCGAGGCACCGGTGATTCGCGTCACCGGCTTCGATGTGCCCTTCCCACAGTTTGCAAACGAGGACGACTATCTTCCGTCGGTCGCCCGCATCATGGCCGGTGCCAAACGAGTGCTCGAATACTGATGCCGGACTTCAGGTTGCCCGATCTGGGCGAGGGCGTTACCGAAGCCGAGATCGAAAAATGGCTGGTCAAAGAGGGAGACGAGATCGCGGAGGACGCTCCTCTCGTCGAGGTGATCACCGACAAGGCAAGCGCTGAGATCCCATCGCCGTTCGCCGGAGTCGTTCGCCGGATCCATGTGCCCGAAGGAGAAGTCGTCCCGGTGGGGACCACACTGGTGACGATCGAGGGAAGGGGGGAGGTGACCGGCGCGAATCCCGGGGGACGACGCGCTCCCGCACCGCTGGTTCCCGGCGGCAGCGGTCCCCCGCCGGGCTCCTTGCCCACATCGCCCCCACCGTCCGATAGGGATACACCGCAGCCGAGCGCGCCCTCGCCTGAGGTCGTTGGAGGCGGGTTTCCCAAGGCCGCCGAAGAAGGCACGCCACCGGACGCGGCGCCGACGTCGGGGGACTCGATCAAGGCCATGCCACCCGTGAGAAAACTCGCCCGCGAACTCGGCGTGGATCTGGCTCAGGTCACCGGCACGGGAGCCGAGGGTCGGATCCTGCGCGAGGACGTCGAGGCTTACGTCGCCGCCCAGGCAAAGGCGAAGGAAGAGGCGGAGGCCAGTGCTCGAGCCGAGGCCGAAGCCAAGGAGCGCGCGGAAGCCGAAGCCGCAGCCAGGGCAGAGGCCGAGGCGGAGGCACAGCGGGCGGCCGAGGCGCGCGCGCGGGAGGAAGCAGAAACCAAGGCACGCCAAGAGGCAGAAGCAAGAGAGCGCGCGGAGGCCGAGGCACGCGCCAAAGCGGAGGCGGAAGCGAAGGCGCGTGAAGAGGCGGCGGAGAGGGCGAGCGCCGAAGCAGAGGCGCGCGCCAAGGCCGACGCGGAGGCACAGGCGCGCGAGCAGGAAGCTGCGGAACGGCTCAGGCAGCCACCTCCCCCTCCTGCTCCCATGCCACCAGCAGAACGGCCCGCACCCGCGCCGGTTGCACCGCCGTCATCGCCGCCGGTAGAGGCCGGGGTCGTGCCCGCCCAGCTCGCCGAGGGCGCCGCGCCATCCCCCGTTAGTTCAACATCCGCGCCGGCGGCGACGCCCACGGGACCCGGCTCAACTCAACAGGCTGAGTCCGCGCTCTCCGGGGCGACCGCCACCGAACGGCCGCCGGCTCCCGCTATCCCGGGGGGTCGAAGAGAACCGCTGCGCGGCATACGGCGCATCGTTGCCGACCGCATGACGTTTGCCCATCACGTCGTCCCTCCCGTCACTCAT
>DATADF010000026.1:0-17153 GCA_036258695.1 Actinomycetota bacterium | reverse complement strand
GAGGGGCTGCAGCCGGTCTCTTAGTGCGTCGCGTCGCCGCAACGCTTGCCGCTCTCGTCGCGGCCGTGACGCTTCCGGTCGCGGTTGGTCCCGTCGCTCACGCGACGTTTCCGGGTAGCAACGGCAGGATTGCATTCTCGGTCGGTGGGGGCCTGTACACGATTCTTCCGGATGGCTCCGGTCGCGTCGCGGTTACGGACGGAAGTGGCTATTCGGCCGACGACCCCGCATGGGCCCCGGACGGCGGTCGCATTGCCTTCGCGTACTCCGCCACCGACGTTGATGACTTCAGTTACGGCATTTGGCTCATCAGCGCGGACGGCGCGACCGCGCGACAAGTCACGGAGGAACCTCCCGAAGTTGCCGCCAACGATTCCGAGCCGTTCTGGTCGCCGGATGGACTCCGGATCGGATTCATTCGGGGCTCCGACATCTACGTCATGAGTTTGGACGGGTCCGGGGTAACCAACCTGACCGCCAATTTCGCGCGCGCCGCTTTGGATCCCGAATGGTCCCCGGACGGTTCGAAGATCGCGTTCTCCGATGGCTTCGACATCTACGTAATGAGTGCCGACGGCTCAAATCCCGTGAATCTCACGCCGGCTTCCTCTTCGAACGACGGTTTCCCGAGTTGGGCTCCGGACGGGTCGCGCATCGCATTTAGCACGGTGGACGGGATCGCCTCGGTGGCGGCTACGGGTGGCGCCATCACACCACTGGCCACAGGCCTACGTGAGGTCTGGGAGTTGTCCTACTCGCCGGATGGTTCAGAGGTCGTCTTCATTCGGGATGACGGCGGTGTCGCACAGGAGCAGATCTGGAAACTGCCCGCATCCGGCGGCTCACCGTCGCTGCTGGTATCGGAACACACCGATACCGGGGTCGATTGGGGTGTCGGCAGAAATCAAGTCTTCGGAACCGAGGGAGACGACCAAATCACGGGGACTGCGGGGGATGACGTGATTTGGGCCGGCGATGGTGTCGACACTGTAGATGGGGGCGGCGGCAACGACATCCTTTATGGAGAGGGTGGTGCCGACGTTCTGATCGGGGGCGACGGCGCCGATCAACTGAACGGTGGCGACGGTAACGACGCCCTCGAGGGAGGGCCGGGGGCCGACTTCATTCGCTCGGACTTCACGAGCACTCCTCCACAACGCCCCGCGTCTCCGACACCCAGCCCCGGCGAGACCCAGCCCTCGGCTGTGCCGAACCTTGGTATGTCGTCGGTCGCCGCTGTGACCTCAGAGAGCGATCGTTCCTACCGAGCGACGCAGGCCGATACACCGGGCAATGACTCGATCATCGCCGGCTCCGGGAACGACACCGTCGAGGCCGGTGACGGAGACGACACCGTCGACGGGGGCGAGGACGACGACGATATAGACGGGGGAGGTGGCGCCGACACACTGGTGGGAGGCACCGGCCACAACGAGATCCGAGGCGGCGGCGGCCAGGACACGATTCGATCTAAAGGCATCAACGATCGGGCCGTGGGCGGGGGAGGCAACGACACGATTCGCTCGAAAGGGGTTGATGCACGCGCGCTCGGGGGCGCCGGCGACGACACCATTCGGTCGAAAGGACTCGACAACCGCGCGGACGGCGGCGATGGGCGTGATGAGCTCGTCGGAGACGACAAGTCGCAGACTCTTATCGGCGGTCCGGGTTTCGATGTTTTGTTTGGTGGCGACGGTTCCGATCTGCTGAAGTCCGAGGATGGAGGGAAGGATCGAGTAGATGGGGGCGGGGGCCTCGATACGGCGCACATCGACCGCCACGATCGTGTTGTCAGGGTTGAGAGGACTCGCTAGCTTCCCGGGCAGCTACTCAACATCCCTCCATTCTCCTTATGAGTCGCGGCTTACGCTAGGCGCATGCATGACGGAGACACAACGGAACGCGCGCGCGCCGCATTGGCTGCCGTACTCAAACCTGGTTCGCCGGTGCTCGAGTTGGCCGGGCAGTTCGAGAAGCGTGGGCGCGAGCTCTATCTGGTCGGTGGCTGGGTGCGCGACGCCCTGTTGGGTCGCGCCCATGAGGACCTCGACTTCGCGACGAATGCAGAGCCTGAGGAGACGCGAGCGATCGTTGCGTCGTTAGCGACCAATGTCTGGCTTCAGGGAATCGAGTTCGGCACGGTGGGGGCCGAGCTCGACGGGATGAATGTCGAGATCACTACTTTTCGAACCGAGAAGTACCAGCCTTCCTCGCGACATCCCAACGTGAAATTCGCCGCCGATGTCGAGACGGATCTCGCCCGGCGCGACTTCACGATGAACGCAATCGCGATCAAGCTTCCCGAGCTTGCGGCGATCGATCCCTTCGACGGACGCGCCGATCTCGATCAGAAGCTCATCCGCACGCCCATCGACCCGAGGGATTCTTTTTCGGACGATCCCCTCCGGATGCTGCGCGCCTTTCGGTTCGCATCGCAGCTCGGCTTTCACGTCGATGACTCCGCATTAGAGGCGATCGGTGAGCTCAGAGCGCAGATCGAGACCGTGTCGGCCGAGCGCGTTCGGGACGAGTTGGTCTCCCTGCTGTTGGGAGCCGCCCCCGGCCGCGCGCTCGATCTGGCGGACAAAACGGGCTTGCTCGAGCTCGTGCTGCCGGAGGTATCCGCGCTAAAACTCGAGCAAGATCCGGTACACAAGCACAAGGACGTTTTTCACCTCACGCTTGCCGTCATGGAACGAACCCCACGAGAGAGGGATTTGCGGCTTGCGGCTCTCCTGCACGACATCGGAAAGCCCCGCACGCGCCGTATCTCGAAGGAGGGTGTGAGCTTCCACCATCACGAGGTCGTCGGCGCCGATATGGCCGAAGCCCGATTGCGCGCCTTGCGTTTCCCCAATGAGGTCGCGGTGAAAGTGTCCGAGATGATTCGGCTCCACCACCGTTTCCATACCTATCGACTGGGATGGACGGATTCGGCAGTTCGGCGTTACGTCCGTGACGCCGGGGCCCTACTGGGGGATCTGAACCGATTGGTGAGGGCCGACTGCACGACGCGTGACACGGCGAAGGCGCGACGACTTGCAGCGCGCATGGACGAGCTCGAGGAGCGCATCGCCGATCTGGCAGAAAAAGAAGCGCTCGATCGCATCCGGCCAGAGTTGGACGGCAACGAGGTCATGAAGCTACTCGGTATCGGACCGGGCCCTTTAGTCGGCGAGGCCCTCGCCTACTTGCTTGAGATCCGCCTGGATGAAGGTGAGATCGGCAAGGACGCCGCCAGGGAACGGCTGGCCGAATGGGCGCGCGCAAAGGGACTGACGCCGACCGACTAGCGGCAGGGCGCGAAAGGCGGGAGCAACACTCTCAGCTTCGAGCGGGCTGCATCTCAGGGGACGTTCGAAATGTCATGCCGGCGCGCTTCATAGCCGCGCCCAAGAGCGCGGCAAGTCCCAGCGTGATGGCGCCCACGCACACCACGAGTAGGCGGAAGGAGACGTCCTCGAACATCAGAATGAGTCCGGCGGCGGCGACGCTCGCGAGGTTGTAAAGGATGTCGTAGAGCGCGAAGCCTCGTCCACGGAAATCATCCGGAAGGACCTCCTGAAGTTGTGCATCGGTGGCGATCTTTGCGAGAAAAGTGCCGAAGCCACCGACGAAGGTCAGACCCAAAACCGCGGCGATCGAAACGACTCCGCCCAAAACGGTGATTCCCGATCCGGAGACGGCGAAGCCCAACATGATGAGACCAGGCTTGCGCCACCACCGACCGAGTGCCGGCGCCAGGATCGCGCCAAGGAACGCGCCTGCGCCCGCGCTGGCGAGCGCGAGAGCGCCGGAAGCCTGGCGCGCTCCGAAGAGGTCCCCCGTCTCGGGGAACTCCTTTTGGATGACGAGGATGGCGATGATCGCCGTCACCATGCCCGCGGTTCGCACGATGAAGATCCCCGCAAGAGGAAGGCGCGCCGCCGGGTGTGCCCAGATCTCGCGTGCTCCGCTCCACAGCTCTGCTGCCACCCTCGCCACCGCCGCGCCAATCGCTTCCGATCGGCCGTGTCGCAACGGGTCGGCGATTCGAGCGGCAAGCCACGCCGCGAGGACATAGGCGACTCCTGCGGCCAAAAACGCGGTCCCCAATCCGAACGCACCGCTTATCCCGAGCCCGATCATGCCGCCGCCGAGCGCGCTGATCATGCCGCCGCCGCCCGAAACCGCGTTCGCCGTCAGCAATTCTCGTTCGTGCGCCACGACCGGCAACGCCGCGCCCTTCGTAACTAGGAAAAGTCGCCCGAACCCGAGTACCAAAAGGACGCTTGCGTAGATCGCCGTGTTCCCACCGAAAGCTCCGTCCCACAAGGGAAAGGAGCACAACAGAACTCCACGCACAACGTTCGTGCCGACGAGCGTCGCTCGCCGTGCCCAGCGATCCACGAACACCCCCAAGAAGGGTGCGATCACCGAGTACGGGACCAGAGTGAGCACGAAGAGCTCGAACATCCGGGCGGGGGTGCCCGCCGACAGAGGCTCCAGTAGCAGGACATTCGCGGCGGCCCCTTGCACTAAGCCGTCGGCCGCTTGCGCGAGGAACTGCCCGCTCAGGAGGTAGCGAAGATCGCGGTTGCCGAGTGTTGTTCTTAGCGCGCGAGCTTGTTCCAGCACGCGCCGAGGTTAGTGCTCTAAGAAGGCGTGCTGTCCGAACGCGTAAGCGGTGCCGCGTGTCCGTTGCCGGAGACCGGCAGCGTCGAGTCGATCGCGATCTCCTCGTCGATGAAGGCTTCAAGGAGTTCGCGCGCCTCGTCGTCGCTGTACTGGATCGGCGGCGATTTCATGAAGTACGCGCTGGGGGCCGCCAGCGGTCCCCCGATGCCGCGATCCAAAGCCAACTTCGCGCACCGGATTGCATCGATCACCACGCCGGCCGAGTTGGGCGAGTCCCAGACCTCGAGCTTGAGCTCCATGGAGATCGGCACGTCGCCGAATTCTCGCCCCTCGAGCCGGATGTAGGCCCACTTGCGGTCCTTCAGCCAGGGAACATGATCGGAGGGCCCGATGTGGATGTCGTCCGGGTCGATTCCTGCAGTGATCTGGGAGGTGACCGACTGCGTCTTGGAGATCTTTTTGGACTGCAGACGCTCCCGCTCGAGCATGTTGCGGAAGTCCATGTTGCCACCGAAGTTCAGCTGGTACGTGTGGTCGATGACGACTCCACGGTCCTCGAACAGCTTGGAGAGCACTCGGTGGGAGATCGTTGCTCCGACCTGGCTCTTGATGTCGTCGCCGATGATAGGGACGGCGTGCTTCGTGAAGCGATGAGCCCAATCCTCGTTCGTCGCGATGAACACCGGCATGCAGTTGATCAATGCGACGCCGGCCTCGAGGGCCTG
Source organism: Actinomycetota bacterium (assembly GCA_036258695.1). Lineage (GTDB taxonomy): Bacteria > Actinomycetota > CADDZG01 > CADDZG01 > WHSQ01 > DATADF01. The sequence continues at coordinate 11,811 of DATADF010000026.1, read as the reverse complement.
CTCCGCATAGAAGCGAGCGGCTTGCTCGGAGCCGACCGGCAGGTAGTTCACGAGTACGTCGGTTCCCGTGTCGCGCAGGGTCTTGGCCACGTCGGTTGGGGGCAGATCGGACTCGGGCACCACCTCGCGGTAGTACTTGCCGAGACCGTCGTAGGTGTGACCGCGGGCGACCTTCACCCCGAGACCCTCGCGGCCACCGACATCGGAGAACTTCACTGTGTTGTTCGGCTCGACCCAGATGGCGTCGGCTAGGTCGAGACCAACCTTGTTTGCATCGACATCGAACGCGCACGAGAACTCGATATCGGAGACGTGGTACGGGCCCAGCTCGACATGCATCAAACCGGGAACGCGCTCATCCGTGCGCGCCTTGGCGTAGTACTCGACTCCTTGCACAAGCGAGGAGGCGCAGTTGCCCACGCCAACGATGCCGACTCTGACTTTGCCCATCAAGGTCCCCCTATACGCTCGTTGTCTCAGGCTGCGTGGGCCCAACTGCGCCGCCGCCGCGCTCGTTGTTGATCAACTCGTCGATCCATGCAATGTCGTTCTCGGTTGCTGCCATACCGTGGTGTTGGAGCGAGAGTGTGTAGCTGTCGATGCGCTCGCGGTAGTCGCGCAGATTCGCCTTGAACTGCGCCAGCTTGTCCTGCAAGTAGGCGCGTCGCCTTTCCAGTAAGGCCAGCCGCGTGTCGGGTTGTAGGTAGCGGAAGAAGGCAAGCTTCAGGGTGAAGTGCTCGGCATCGACGGCTGCCGCAGTCTCCTCGAGCATGGACTTGAACAGCTCCTCGCCCTTCGGGGTGATCCGGTAAACCGTCTTGCGTCGCCCGGCTCCCAGGGTGCTCTTGGTGCTCTTGACCCCCGTCTCGCGCGCCTTACTGCCTATGCGGCGCCGAGGTCGGGCGGGAGCCTCGTCGGCAAGCTTCTCCACGGCCCCAGCCTTGGCCAGGCGGCGGAGGGCCGGGTAAAGCGACCCCCACGAGACCTGCCAAAAGGGACCGAGCATTGCCCCGAGCTGTTTGCGCAGCTCGTAGCCGTGCATGGCACGATCCTTGAGGAGGCCGAGCACGGGAAGCTCGAGCATTCCGTGTTGCTGCACGCCTAGATCTCCTATCGGTCTGATATATCGGGTCGATATATCACCACGATACTGCGTGTTTGGCAAATGCGGTCCCACGCCCGCGCGGGAGAGGGTTAAATGTCGCAATGCGACGAATCGTTCTAGGCGTGGCGACGGCCCTCGGTCTCCTGGGTCTCGCCCCGGCCGTGGGAGCCCAGGCCACCACGCCGCATCTGCCCAATCTGGTGCCGCTTCCACCCTTGGGCATCTCCGTGGGCATCGCGGACGACCAGGAGGGATCGGCTCTCCGGTTGACGACCGCCGTTGCGAATCGCGGAACGCAGGCACTCGATCTGGTGGGCGTCCCTCAGGGACCCGAGGAGGCCGCGGCGTTCCAGTGTGTGGTGTGGGCCGGGCCGCGGGCGTGTGCGCAGAGGAGCCCGGTCGGCCGATTTGTCTGGCATCCCGCCCACGCTCACTTCCACTTCGAGGACTTCGCGCTGTACGAGTTGCGTGCGCTTACCCGTACAGGAGTTCCGGACATGTCCGACGAAGGTGTCGTGGCGACTGGAGGCAAGGTTTCGTTTTGCCTGATCGACGTTGAACCCGATCGTCCGCCCGACAACCCGCTCTATTCGGTTCCGCACCCGCTCTATTACTCGTGCATTGCGGGCATCAGCACCCAGGGAATCTCGCCAGGATGGCGCGACGTTTACTCCTCGGGTCTGGCAGGACAGCAGATCCCGATCGACAGAGTCAAAAACGGCACGTACGCGGTGGTAGTCACGGCCGATCCCGACAATCGCCTTTACGAATCCGACGACACCGATAACGCGGCAGCGATTCGAATCAAACTCACCAAAGACGGCGTCGAGACTCTCTGCGTATACGACTCGTTATTCAGAGTTTGCGAGTAGAGACGGCTTTCGACTTTCCGAGGTCTACCATTCAACAATGAGTTTCAACGGTCGCTCGTTCGACCCCACTCGGATACCGGATGCGCCGCGCAGCCCGTTCGTCGACTACAGCATGGCGCGTCGAGCTCTCCTTGCCTCTCTCCGCCGCGGTGAAGTAACTACGAGCGATGTGTGCGACGCACACCCGGAACTTTTGCGTGCGGGCAAGAACATCGGCCGGGAGATGCCGTCGCCATGCCCGGTCTGCTCTCACGACTCATTGCGCGGCGTCAGGTACGTCTACGGGGAAGAGCTGAAGCGCAATAACGGCCGAGTCGTTTATCCAGAGGGTTGGCTCTTCGAGCTGCAACAAGAGCACGAGCACTTCACGTGCTATGTGGTTGAGGTGTGCATCGATTGCTCGTGGAACCACCTTCTTCGCTCGTACCAGACCGGTCGCCGCTACGAGAGCCCTCGTCGAGATTCGGGGTACGTAGAGCGGCGCTGACGCGTCCCCGCCGGCGGCCGGAGCTTGCCGCACTGGCAGTCGCCGCCCGGGTAGGAGGAGGCCTTCTCGCCGCCGCGTACTTGTCCGGTCTCGTGGGAGGGCCTGTGCTGGGCCTCTTGGGTGGCTTTCTCCTTGCGGGCTTCGGCCGCGGTCTCCATCTCGATCAGGGTCGGCTGGTGCTCAGCGGCGTGGCGCTGAGCATCCTGACGGCGGGTCTGACCATCGGGGCCGCGCGCTGGGGGTCACCGGATCTGGACCACATTCGCGGCGCTCAGGCCGTGCTCGGTCCGGCTCTGCTGGTGGGACCAACGCAAGTCGCAATCGCGACGGCTTGCGCCGCCGCCGCTGCGTTACTCGCCGGAATCGTGTGGCTGGGTAGCTTGCCCGGGATTAATCGATCGGGCTGGATCGGCTACGGGCTCGAGGTGTCACTGGTTGCCGGAACTCTTTTGGCGGTTTTCTGGTGGCCCGCCGCCCATTCGGAAAGTTTCGCGACGGGTCGCCTTGCCTCCGTCATCGTGGCAACCGCGCTTGGAGTGACGCTGGTCGGGCTCGGGGTCTGGGAGCAGAGGTCGTGGCAGTTCGCGCGTTCAGTTGCTCTTGTGGCGGGAGCTCTTCTGGTCGCCGGAGTCTTTTTTACGGGTGGACCGGCGTGAGCGCGTCTTGGGCGGTGTGGGTGCATGGGTCGCTGGCCCTCGTCTCGGTGGCGTTTCTTGGTGCAGCACGAGCTAGCCGGGCGCGAATGATCGAGTTTGTCTCGGCGGCAGGCCTGGTTGCCGGTCTTTTCAGCATGAACTACCCACCGGTCTGGAGAGCACTCGATGGCGACGTAAGCCGATGGCACCTCGTGGGTCCGGCAGTGGCGGCTGCGTGGGCGATGGTCGTGGCTGTTGATCGGGGCGCCGGCAATTGGCAGACCGGTGCCTTGGTAGGGGTAGCCGCGACCGGGATGGCGTTCTTCGCCGCGACCGGGTGGTTGGTCCCGGCTCTCATCTTTTGGGGATGCTCGTCCCTCGCGCTGGGCGCCCTAATCCATCGTGAAGCAAGTTCCGTCGGACGGCTTCTCGGATTGCTTGCCGCCGCGGACGTTGCATTCATCGCCGGAGTGCTGGCCCAACACGCCGAGGAACCGGGATGGATGTTGGGCTCGGTCGGGCATGAATTGCCCGCGGGGCTGTGGTTCGCCGCCCTCGTATTACGCGGTCTTCTGGCAGCGGCCCTGATCCACGCGCCGGGAGATGGGCGCGCGCTGCCCGGTGTACCGCTCGCTTTGGGCGGGGGACTTCTGCTCCTCGGGAGAATCGAGGATCCCTTCTCGCAGGGAGTGGTCCTCCTGATGTTGATCGTGGCAGCTGTGGTCGGGGTTGGTGCCGTCATCAGTCCTGATCGGCCGCCGGTGGTCGGCATGTGGGTGATAACGGTCTCGGTCTCCTTAGCCCTAGCCGTTCCCCAGCAGTCCAATCGTGCCGCGGTCGCCGCCATTCTCGGGGCGGCTGCCATCGGACTATGGGGCCTGGCGGAGGGTCGAGGGCACTTCGCGCGCGCATTCCTCATCGGCCTCACTCCCTTGGGGGCGGGATACGGCGCTCTGGCCCTGGCTCACGCGGAGTTGTTCTCGACTGCGGGAGGAGGTCGCATGGACCGCGCGGCTCTGGCGCTAGTGAGCGTCGTTGCCGCGCTCGGTGTCATCGTTTCAGTGCGCGTCGCTCGCGCGGCCCGCAGCGAGAGCTGGCAACCACTCGCATGGCTTGCAACGCTGCTTTTTGCGGGCCTGTCGGTGTGGCTCGGCCTTCCGATGAGCATGCTCGGAGCGGCAGCGCTTCCTCTCGGTGTTCCCGCCGTGGTTGCTGCGGTAAGCGCGATCGCGCTAATCGCGGGCCTCGCCGCTTTCGCGCTGGGGTATCGCGGTCTTGCAGCTTCCCTATGGCCGATACCCGACGAGCCCCCCTTGCAGCCGGCTATCGCAAACAGCACGGTGATTCCTACTGCGGTCATAGTGCCTGCATTGCTTGTGTGGGTCGCTGGGTTCGCCGCAATCGTGTGGACGACGATCGCCGGACTGCGAGTGGGGTTCCTCTAATAGGACCCGGGCACTTCTAGGATGATTCCGATGAGCAAGAAACAAAGGCGCGCGCGACCTCGACGCAGCGGACGCCGACGTACGCCGTCTCGTTCACGATGGCAGCGATTCCTTATCCGCTACGGCTGGCTGCTTCCTGTGGGAGCGATCCTCATCGGAGGCGCAGTACTACTGGTGACCTACGCGTTCGCGTCTATCCCACTTCCGAAGGACATTGATCTCGCCTCGTCCGCCCAGGTCTACGACGTCCACGGCGAGCTGATCGGCACGTACTCGGATGAGGTAACTCGGTTTCTGATCGACACCGACAAGTTGCCCGCATACGTCGGTCAGGCGGTCGTTGCGGCCGAGGACCGTGATTTTTACGAGCACAACGGCGTGTCGCCGCGAGCCATCGCACGGGCGGCCTGGGCCAATCTGACCGGGGGTCGCATCGAGCAGGGGGGTTCCACCATCACGCAGCAGTACGTGAAGAACGCCGTACTCGAGGATCCCGAACGCACCGTTACGCGCAAGATCAAAGAGGCGATTTTGGCGATCAAGCTCGAACGTCGATATGCGAAGGATCAGATCCTGGGCTTCTACTTGAACACGATCTATCTAGGCCGCGGGGCCTATGGAGTGGAGGCTGCGGCGCGCGCGTACTTCGACAAGAACGCGGTCGATCTGACGCTTGCCGAGGCAGCTTTTCTCGCCGGGATCATCCCCGCGCCGGAGTCGTATCAGCCCGATGAGCACGCCCGCTCGGCGCGGGAGAGGCGCGACTTCGTGCTCGAGCGCATGGCGGAGGAGGGTTACATCGACCCGCGCCGTGCAGAGCGCGCGTCGCGGGGCCGGGTGAAGCTTTCGGAGGGGGCAGAGGCGAGCGTGCGTCCGCAACCTGCTGCCTATTTCCTCGAGTGGCTGCGTAAGGAATATCTGTATCCCGAGTTCGGCAACGATCTGTTCACACGCGGTCTTCAAATCCACACAACTCTCGATCTTGATTTGCAGGAGGCAGCCGAGACCGCGGTCGCTACTCAGTTCACCGACAAGGAGGATCCTCAGGCGGCCCTGGTTTCGATGACGGCTCGGGGTGAGGTACGCGCCTTCGTCGGCGGCCGTGCGTTCACCAGCGTTGCAAAGGCTCGCGGTTTCAACTACGCGAGCGACTTCCCCGGCCGCTCCGCGGGCTCGAGTTTCAAGCCCTTCACGTTGCTTACGGCGGTCGAGGAAGACATCTCGCCGCAATCGCGGTTCTCGGGTGGCAGTCCTGTAACGATCACGGACCCTGAGTGCGCCGATCCGGAAGAGGGCTTATGGCAGCCGGAGAACTTCGGCGGTTCTCAATACGGGACTATCACGCTTGAGCAGGCGACTACCAACTCGGTCAACACCGTCTACGCGCAGCTTGCGGCCGAAGTCGGTCCCGACAAGATCGTCGACACACTCGAAGAGCTTGGGTTCGACCGGAACGGACAGCGTGAGATCGAAGCGGTGTGTTCGTTGGCCCTGGGGATCCTTGATGTGACTCCGGTCGAGATGGCGCGCGCGTACGCGGCCTTCGCGGCGCGCGGCGCGCTGCCCGAAGTGTCGCCGATCACGTTCGTTGAGGATTCAAATGGAGGCTGTGTGCGCGAGTACCGCGCGACGGAGGAGGAATGCGAGGAGGTCGTCGAGCCCGAGGTGGACCAGGTCTTTCCGAAGAATTCGCTCGATGTTGTCAATCAGACACTCACGCACGTGGTCGAAGAGGGCACGGCAACCGCCGCCGATATCGAACGGCCGGTCGCCGGCAAGACCGGCACTACGCAGAATCACGAGAACGCGTGGTTCGCCGGGTACGTTCCGCAAATGGCCACCGTTGTTTGGGTCGGATATCCGCTGGACCCCGGGCAGCGAAGGTGTGATGAAAGTTGCACTCCGCGTCAGCAGACTCGGGCGCGCGCGGACGACTTCATCCCCCGCATGGAGTACTGCACGGATACCGAACTTTGTCGGCCGGTGGCGGGCCCTGACGGCGTTCCGATCTCGGTGACCGGCGGGTCTTTTCCGGCCCGGATCTGGGCCCAGTACATGAGGGTTGCTACGGCGAACATGAATGTCGTTGAGTTCCCGATCCCCGAAGATGTCCCCGACGAGGTGATCAACTCCCCGGCGCCGGCCCCCACCAGGACCCAGCGGCCGACACCGAGTCCCTCGGCGATCCCGAGCGCCTCGCCCTCGGAGATAGCGTCGCCCTCGCCCGCTCCGACGCAAAGCCCGGAACCCCCGATAATCCCCACGCCCAGTCCCAGCGGCCCGGAGGGAGAGACGTGACGAACGAGGCGGATCTCGAAGCCTCACGTCCCAGTAGCTCGTATCGAACTTTGAGGACGACGGTCCTCTTGGTGTGTGGCGTGATGATGTTCGCCGGCTACTTACTGAAAGCGCAATGTCTGCAGCCGTGGGATGGGCGGCAATACCAGCGCCTTTGCTACAACGATCTCCAGGCTCTCTACACGCACCGTGCAATCGATCGCGGCGTGTTTCCCTACATTCACGGATACCTCAACAATGGTGAGCCGACGAACGGTGCCATTGAATACCCGGTGCTCACCGGCGTCTTCATGTGGGCGAGCGGAAAGCTTGTGCTCACGGGAAACGAGTACCTGCGCGTGTCAGCGTTTCTCCTCGCGCCCTTTGGCCTCCTGACGGCATGGTTCCTGCTGAGGATGGTGGGTTGGCGGGCCCTCTTGTGGGCGGCGGCCCCCGCCTTGATCCTTTATTCGTTTCATAACTGGGACCTGCTCACCGCCGCTGCCGCGGTTGCGGGTTTCTACGCGTGGCATCGCGGCCACACGAACTGGGCGGCGATCTCGTTTGGAATAGGTGCCGCTTTCAAGCTGTTCCCGCTGTTCTTCCTCGCGCCGCTTTTCCTAGAGCGTTGGCACGCTCGTGATCGAGCGGGGGCATGGTCGAGCGCGTGGGCGGGGTTCGGCACTTTCTTCTTGATCAACCTTCCCTTCATCATCGCCAATCGCGAGGGATGGTGGGCGACGTTCCAATTCCATCGGAGCCGCGGCTCGGACTGGAATGTGATCTGGCAGTGGCTGCCGGGGGAGATCGCACAATTCACCGCCCCGCGACTCAACTTCTTATCGACCGCTCTGATCGTGCTGAGCTTCGGCATCGCCCTGTTGTTTGGGTGGCGCCGCGCCCAGACCGACGGCCGCTATCCGTTCGTCCAAGTTTGCGGCGCCATGTTGTGCGGTTTCCTCCTGTGGAACAAGGTGCATTCGCCGCAGTACGCGCTGTGGCTGCTGCCGTTCTTCGCACTAATCGGCGTGAACCTGATCTGGTGGGCTCTTTATTCGGCCGCCGACCTCGTCATGTACGTCGGGATCTTTCGCTGGTTTTACGACACGGGTTATCGCGGGGTCGATATGGGTCCGGCAAAGCAAGCATTGCTGGGGGGACTGTGGACCCGAGCGGCTCTGCTGGCCATTCTGATAGTCGTTTTCCTGCGCGCTCGACCCGCGGAGGGGATCGGCGGGGAGCCCGCGGGAGTACGAGCTCCCGTTTTGTCACACCCCCCGTCTAACGTCGTCTCCGTCGGTGAACGGCAACCCGCGTGAAGCTTTTGAGCGCGTGAAAGGAGGTGTAGCATCGCCCAATCCGGTGACTGAATGGTCGCCAGATCCCCTGCCCTTTGTGGCTCGGTCGCGGCCGGTCCACGGGGGCCTCGAAGCTCGAAGGTCGAGCACGAGTCCAGAGGAGGAGTGATGCCCGACTACGAGGCAATGGTGATAGTCGATGCTCGCCTGGAAGAAGGCGACATCCAAAAGGCAGTCGACCGGTTCGCACAGGCGATCGGCGAGGTCGGCGGTCAAGTCGGAAAGATCGACCGCTGGGGCAACCGCCGGTTTGCCTACGAGATAGCCCATCAGAAAGAGGGCTATTACTTCCTCGCGAATTTCACGGCACCGCAGGACGCGGTGGCCAAGCTCGAGCGGACGTTGCAGATCTCCGATGAGTTCATTCGCGGAAAGATTGTGAGACCCGGGGTCACGCCCGGAGAGGGAGAGAAGAAATGACGTCCGACAACTCGATAACGATCGTTGGAAACGTTGTAGACGAGCCGGAGCTGCGGTTCACGCCAACGGGATCCGCTGTTGCGAACTTCACGGTGGCCGTCAACCGACGCTACAAGAACCGCGACGGCAACTGGGAGGACAAGCTCGACGGCTTCTTTAAGTGCAACGTCTGGCAGAGCTTGGCCGAGAACGTGGCCGAGTCGCTGAAGAAGGGCACCCGCGTCATCGTGACGGGGCGGCTCAACCAGCGATCATGGGAAGCGCAGGACGGGAGTCGTCGCTCCGATATCGAGATCCAGGTAGACGAGGTCGGCCCTTCACTGCGGTGGGCCACGGCCCAGGTCGTGAAAAGCCAGCGCTCTACCGGGCGCAGCACGCAGGACTGGGGCGCGCGCGGCGAGCAAGGCACCGCAGCCAGCACGGTTTCGAGTAGCGACGAGACCGCGGCTCCTCAGCCGAGCTATGCGGGATCGACCTCGCCCAGCGATGACTGGACCGCCGCGGCCCAGTCGACGCCTGAAGGAGCGATTGAGTGAGACGTGAAAGACGGGAGGGTCGGCGAGGCGCTCCGAAGCCGGGCCAGATACGCCGCGGAAAGAAGAAGTTCTGTCAGTTCTGCGCCGACAAGACAACCTACATCGACTACAAGGACATCGCCCTGTTGCGAAAGTTCATCAGCGACAGGGGCAAGATCCGGGCTCGGCGCGTAACCGGCAACTGTGCGCAGCATCAACGAATGGTGGCGACTGCGATCAAGAATGCCCGTGAGATGGCGCTCCTCCCCTACATGACCGCCGGCACTGGTCGGGGCGGACATTGAAGGTCGTTCTCGCCGACGACGTCGTGAAATTGGGCCGGAAGGGCGACATCGTCATCGTCGCCGACGGCTATGCGCGGAACTATCTACTCCCCAGGGGCCTGGCGTTACCGGCCACGAAGGGCGCGGTCCAGCAGGCCGAGAGCATGCAGCGGGCAAGGGCGGAGCGTGCCGCGCGCGAGCGTGAGGAGGCGACAGCGCGCGTCACGGCGCTCTCCGCGTCACCCGTTTACATCTCCGCGCGGGCGGGCCAGGAGGGCCGCTTGTTTGGGTCCGTGACCAGCTCCGACGTGGCTCGTGCCATCGAGGAGCAGCTCGGCGAAGTCGTCGACCGGCACAAGGTTCGGCTCGAGGACCCGATTCGCTCGTTGGGCACGCATCACGTGGAAGTCCATCTGCACGAAGAGGTCAAGGCGACGGTCACAGTCGAAGTGATCGCGCATGAGGAGGAAACCGAGCCCGAGTGAGCTCGGTGCGACTCCGCCGGCTTCTCGTCTGCAGCGCACTTTTCGTTTCTCTGGTTCCCGCTGCGGCCGCGCAGGGCCAGGCGGCACACTGCGAGGACGACACGACATTCGAGGTGATGACCGGCGTCGTCAGCGCCGGAGCGGGTCCGGCGTCGTGCGTAACCGACATCACCTGCCCAAGGGCCCACCGGGGGCCCTGCAACGTCGAGAGCGATGTCGACATCTCCGGCATCGGGCTGCTCGCCGCCGAGGTCGTGATCGGCAACGGGGAGCCCGGCACTTGTTCGGGCAGCGGCGGGTGCACGGCGGCAGCGGAGGCCACTCTGCGTCCCGGCAAGACGGCTCGGATCGACTGTGCAATGACCGCTCCAACCGCGGCCGCAAGCGTCACCCTGACCTGTTCGGGGGCGGCAACCTAGCCCGGGTCTCGAGCGGCTCGCTCCTCCTCGGCCATCCACCGCACTTCCACAGAATCCACCTCGTAACTCACAGCTTGTTGGGGCTTGTTGCCCACAAGTCCCCTGCTCTAGCTTGCTTCAGGCAGCGGAATACGGCGGGGGACGCCAACTTCCCGAGCGCGGCCGGACTTGGGGCCGCGTTTTTGTCACACCCCCCCGCTTGACTGGTCGCAGGCCGAAAGAAAGGGCAAGTTGGCACAAAGAGCGACGTTGCAGGCGGTGCGTCCATCTCGGATCCCACCGCACAACCTCGATGCCGAGCAATCCGTCCTGGGGGCGATGCTCGAGTCGCGCGACGCGATTTCCAATGTCGTCGAGGTCATCCCCCCGGATCGCTCCGATGCTTTCTACAAGCCGACCCATCGGGACATCTACGAGACCATCCTCGAGCTCTACAACCGGGGCGAGGCCGCCGACGCGATCACGGTTGCCGACGAGCTCGCCCGCAAGGGCAAGCTCGAGACCATCGGCGGCAAGCCGTACATCCACGGGCTGCTGGAGGCCTATCCGACCGCGTCGTCCGCTACCTACTACGCCCGCATCGTCGAGGAGCACGCGCTTCTTCGCAGATTGATCGAAGCCGGCAACTTCGTGCAGGAGATCGGTTTCTCCATGCCGGAGGACGTCGCCGAGGCCGTCGATCAAGCGGAGGAAGCGATCTACGAGGTCGGCAACCGTCGGCTGCGCGACGACCTGCAGCCGATCCGCAAGTTGCTTACGCAGAACATGGAGGCGATCGAGGCCCTCTACGAGCGCGGCGAGAACATCACCGGAGTCGCCTCGGGCTTTGGAGATCTCGACGAGATGACGGCCGGGTTCCAGCCGTCGAACCTGATCATCATCGCCGCCCGGCCTTCGATGGGGAAAAGTAGTTTGCTAGGTGATTTCACCTTGCACGCCGCTTTGCGGCAGCAGCAACCTGTCGTGTTGTTCAGCCTCGAGATGTCGCGCCACGAAGTGACGCAGAGATTTCTCGCGTCGGAAGCGAAGGTCGACTTCCAGCGCATCCGCAAGGGAACGTTGCAGGAGAACGACTGGGCGCGCTTGTCCGCGGCGCTCGGTCGTTTGGCCGAGGCTCCGATCTACATCGACGACTCGGCCAACATCACGATGATGGAGATCCGAGCCAAGTGTCGGCGGCTCCGACAGAAGCATGGACTTGGGTTGGTAGTTATCGACTACCTGCAGCTGATGCAATCGCCGCGCAAATCGGAGAACCGCCAACAAGAGGTCTCCGACATCTCCCGCAACCTCAAGATCCTGGCGCGCGAACTCGAGGTACCCGTCGTCTGTGCATCACAGCTAAACCGCGGCGTCGAGTACCGCGCCGACAAACGCCCGTTCCTTGGGGATCTGAGGGAATCCGGCTGCATAACCGGCGACAGCCTCGTCGAGCTGACGGATGGCAGTCGTGTGCCCATCCAGTCCTTAGTAGGGACTACCCCGGATGTCGTCACGCTCGATGGGTGG